>JANLSF010000583.1:0-3480 GCA_031362285.1 Gemmatimonadota bacterium
GTGTTGCCGTCGTAGAGCCGTCCGTTCTTCATAACGTAGCGTACCGAGTTGGTATTGCGAATGTCGGCGAGCGGGTTTTTGTCGAGGATTTGCAAGTCGGCCAGTTTGCCGATTTCCAGTGAGCCCAGATCTTTGCCCAAGCCGATCGCGTCCGCGCCATGTAAGGTGCCTGCGCGCAGGGTTTCCAGCGTGCTCATGCCGCCCGACTGCATCATCCAGAGTTCCCAGTGCACGCCCAATCCCTGCAGCTCGCCGTGTGAGCCCAACCCAACACGGCCGCCGGCCTTCACCATCTTGGCCAGCTGTTGGGCGTGGCCCTTGAAGATGTACTGATCATCGCGGTTGTACTGCAGCGACTTCCACGAATCCAGTTCGTCGTGCGGTGTGAACCGGCGGAGCTTCTGGTCCTCGTCTACGTTGTAGTGGGTAAGCCAGTAATTGAGGCCGGTCGGACCGCCGTAGCCCACGATCAGTGTCGGCGTGTAGGTGATGCCGCTGAATGACTGCAGTTGTACCACGTCCTTGAACAGTGGGAAGATCGGCATCGCGTGCTCAAGACCGGGATAGCCGTCTTGCATGAGCGTGAGATTCATCGTGAGGTTGGAGCCGCCCTCGGTCGTGGATGTCAGCCCCAACTCTTTGGCGGCCATGATGACCCACTGTCGCACTTTGCGATCGCCGGCGAGATACTGCTTGATCGTCTTCGTGTTGTAGTGGTCGGCGTAGCGGCGCACCACGTCGCGCGCCTCGTCGAGGTTCTTGATGTTGTCGGCCGAGAAGATGCCGGGGCCGGTGGAGAAGAGGCGGGGGCCGATGAGGGCGCCCGTCTCCATGAGGTCGGTGTAGGTGAGGATGTCGGTGGCGGACGTCTGCGGGTCGCGCTGCGTGGTGACGCCATAGGCGAGGTTGGCGAGGAGCTGCGTCACCTGGTCGCGGTGCACCCCCCAGCCGAACCAGTTGTGGGCGTGGATGTCCACGAAGCCGGGGATGATCGTCTTGCCGCCCACCTCGATCACGCGCGCACCACTGGGGATCGTGACGGTGCCGCCCGCGCCCACCGCCGTGATCCGGTTGTCGGTCACCACGAGGTCGCCGTTCTCGATCACCGCGTCGCCCTTCATGGTCACGATGCGCGCGCCGCGGAGCACCACGGTGCCGCGCGGCTTGTCCTTGGTCGCCGCAATCTCCACGTCGTGGCGCTGCGCTTCGTACGTCGCCTTGGACTTCGCGGTGGTGTCCCTTGGCGCGGCGGCGGCCGCCGCACCCCCGGCACCGGCGCCCGCACCAGCGCTGCCCGCCGCCGCCACCGAGTCGGCCCGCGCGATCGAGTCGCGCACGGCCACCTCGGCCACCCGCACATCCCACTGGAAGTAGCTGCGGCCGATGGAGTAGAACACCGACCGACCGTCGTTCGTCCAGCCGACGAAGTCACCGCCCACCTTGGTGAGGCGCGTGGTCGGCACCACCGACCCCGAACTCACCCCCACGGCCGGCGCCTGCCCGACGACCGGTGGCACCGTGATGAGGTAGACGTTGTTGTCGGACTGCACCAGCGCGCGCTTGCCGTCGGGCGAGAGAATCACCTCGTTGGGCAGCGGCGGCGGGGGCGGTGTCGCACCTGGCGGAAGCGGGAAGGCGGGCTGCGGCGGGCCGGCCACGCGCACCACCACCCTCCGGTCCGTGCCATCGAACCGCATCGACACGAGTCCCTCGGTGCCGGCCCACACGTACAGGCGCGAGCTGTCGGGCCCCACGTGCGGGACGTTGCGTCCCTGCTGCGACTGGCCGCCGCCCGCCCACGCGATCCGCGTGGGCTCGCCGCCCGTGGCGGGAAGCCACACGTACTCGAGCTCGGCCGCATTGCTCAGGCTGCCGAAGTCCTCGAACATCCGCATGCGGCTGTAGCGCGAGCCGCGCACGGCGAACAGGCGCGTGCCGTCCCTGGTGTAGGCGATCTTGTCGAAGTACGCGGCCGTGCGCGTGAGGCGCTCCGGTTGGGCGCCACCATCGGAGCGCACCCGATAGATGTTGCCGCCGGCCGTGTCGGTCCACGTCACGTAGGCGAGGTACCGCCCGTCGGGCGACCAGATGGGCGCGTGCTCCACCATCCCGCCGCGCGTGATCCGCCGCGGATTGCGCACCGTGCGCGTGCCGGCCGGAGCCCCGGCGACCGCCGGCGCCAGCTCCCCCACGTAGAGGGCATCGAGGGCCGTGAAGGCGAGCTTCGTGCCGTCCGGCGAGGGCCGGGCGCCGCGAATCTGCGTCACCACGAGCGTCGAGTCGTTGATCGGATACTCGAACTTCGCGAGCGGTCCCATCTGCTGGTCCACGGTCGCCGCAAAGGGCACCGCGGTCACACGCCCCGAGGGCACCTCCACGCGCCAGATCTTGCCGTTGAAGCTCGTGACGAGCGCCTTCGAGTCGGGGGTGAACGCCGACGCCGGGTACAGGTCGCGATCGTTCACGCCGCCGCCCTGCGAGTTGTCACGCTGCACGTCCATCACGAGCCACCGCTCCTCGCCCGTGGCGAGGTCGCGCAGCTTGAGGGCCTCGCGCGCGTCGTGCCGCGTGGCGTACACGAGCCACTTGCCGTCAGGGCTGGCCACGGGGCGGAAAGCGCCGTCGGCTTCGTGCGTGCGCACGAGCGTCCGCCCCGTCTCGCGATCGAACTGCGCCACCTGGTACTGCCCGAGCCGCCGCGCGTTGCTGCGCGCTTCCAGCTCCTCGTTCTCGGCCTGCGCCGAGGTCGCGCCCTCGGCGTGGAACCCGGAGGCGAGGGCCGGCGCCACCGTGCCACTCACGTTCACCCACAGGTAGCGCGGGTCGCTGCTCGGCGCGGCGCCGTAGTGCGACGGGATGGGCGGCGCGCCCGCCGGGGCGGCGGCCCCTTCGGGGCGGAGGCCGGTGAGCTGCACGCCGGACCCGCCGTCCTTGTTGAACAGCCATAGCTGCCCCGTGCGCGAGGCGATCACGTACTGCCCGTCGCTCGACCAGATGGGGGAGGCGAAGTTGAGCCGCTCACCCTTGGTGAGGGCCCGCGGCTTGCTGCCGTCGGCGTTGGCCACCCAGAGGTTCTTCGAGCCGTTGCGGTCGCTCACGAAGGCGATCTGCGAGCCGTCGGGCGAGTAGCGTGGCTGCTGGTCCCATCCCGTGCCGCTCGTGATGCGCGTGGCCGTGCCCCCCGCGATCGGGAGGGTGTAGAGGTCGCCGAGAATGTCGAAGACGATCGTCTTGCCGTCCGGCGCGACATCGAGCGAGATCCACGAGGCTTCGTCGGTGGTGAAGCTCAACGCGCGCGTCGTGATCAGCGGGAGGGCGCTGGTCTTCGCGGCGGCCTTCACGGCGCTGTCGTTCTGCGCCGGAGTCTGGGCGCCGAGCGCCGAGACGGCCAGGGTGACGAAACACAACGGGCGGCCGAGTCGGGGCAGGGGCATCATCGAGCGAGCTCCGGAGGGGCGGTGGCGGGGGGGGGGGGGGGGG
>JANLSF010000587.1:0-2086 GCA_031362285.1 Gemmatimonadota bacterium
CCACCGCTCCCCTCGGGTCCTCTCAGATGGACAAGCGTCTTGCCATCGCGTGGCTCATCGTTGCCAGCATCGTGTATGCGTGCTCGCCGCGATCGCACGCGAGTGAGCGCCGCGCGCAACGCACGAGCGAGCCGCCGATGAGCCACGGGATTGATGCGCGCGTCGACGTGACCGTCCTGCCCACCGTGACGTTCCTCCTCGAGCTGACGAACCGCACGGGGAAGCTGACGGAGTTGCAATTCCCCAGTGCGCAGACGCATGACTTTGCCGTGCTGAACGCCAAGGGCGACACGGTGTGGCGCTGGAGCCGCGAGCGGATGTTCACGCAGGTCATGCGCACCGAGGCGCTGGCGAAGAACGCGCAGCTGACCTTCACCGAGCAGTGGAAGGATGCAGCGCCGGGCGTGTACACCCTGGTGGCGACGACGACCAGCCTGTCGCACCCGGTGAGCGAGCAGATCGGCTTCACGGTGCGGTAAACCCTTCGCACTCGCGCGGCATCCCACGGGCGGGCTTTCGGTCGACGAAGGTCCGCCCCTCGCATGTCCGTCCTCGCCAGCGTCCGAGCTGGCCCGTGCGTTTCCTCAGGGCGGGGGCCCCTGCACCGCCGTGCGCCCCCCGTTGCACGGGCGTAGCTTACCCGACCCTCCGCCCGCCCCCATCGTGACCGCACCTCGCACGAGCTCGCCTCCGACGACCACCGACGCCGACCTCGAGCTGCTCCTCAAGCTCAAGCAGGCGCGCTTCGACCTGAAGACGCAGATCGGGCGACGCATTGTCGGCCAGCAGGACATCGTCGACAATCTCGTCGCGGCCATCCTGGCCGGCGGCCACGTGCTGCTGGTGGGCGTGCCCGGCCTCGCCAAGACGTTGCTCATCCAGACGTTGGCCGAGGCGCTCGCGTTGCCGTTCAACCGGGTGCAGTTCACGCCGGACCTGATGCCGGGCGACATCACCGGCACCGAACTCCTCGAGGAAGACCAAGCCACCGGCCGCCGCATCTTCACCTTCGCGCCGGGCCCGGTGTTCGCCAGCATCGTGCTGGCCGACGAGATCAACCGCGCCCCACCCAAGACGCAGGCTGCGCTGCTGCAGGCCATGCAGGAGCACACGGTGACGGTGGCCGGGAAGACGCACATCCTCCCGGACCCCTTCTTCGTGCTCGCCACGCAGAATCCGATCGAGCAGGAGGGGACCTATCACCTGCCCGAGGCCCAGCGCGACCGGTTCATGTTCGAGTTGAACGTGGACTATCCCTCGCGCGAGGAAGAGGAGGCGATCGTCAGCACCACCACGGGCGTGATCAAGGGGGCCGTGGAGCCGGTCCTGAGCGGCGCGCAGCTGGTGGCGCTGCAGCAGTTGGTGCGCCGCCTGCCCGCGGCCCCGACGCTCGTGCGGTATGCGGTAGACCTCGCGCGCAGCACACGTCCCACGGATCCGACCTCCAACGCCGAGATCCGGAAGTACGTGGCCTATGGTGCCGGCCCGCGGGCGAGCCAGTACCTGATCCTCGGAGCCAAGGCCAAGGCGGCCATGGAAGGGCGCGCCGCGCCGGACATCGACGACCTGAAGGGGGTGGCCCTCTCGGTGCTGGGCCACCGGCTCCTGCTCAACTTCCAAGCCGAAGCCGAGGGGATGACGGTGCAGAAGCTGCTGAAGCTGGGGTGACAAGATCGGCAGCCGGCTTTGTCCGCCCCCTTCTGCGTCAGCGGCAGGGGGCGTTTCTTATGTCGGTCCGGCGGAGGATCGCCGCCAAACTGACGCTTGGGTGACGTTGGGCGCGAGTCTGGTACCCACAGCGACGTCAGGACTGACGTCGGCGGGCGGGCGGGCCTCAAAACAGCCTGGGGGAGACCGAATGCGCATCGAGACATTGGGAAAGCCGCGGTTGCTGGCGGAGGATCGCGTGGTCGTCGGACCAGACCACGAGGTGGTGTTCGCCCTCGTCCTCGCCCTGCTCGAGGCCGCACCGCGTTCCATGTCGCGCACGACGCTCTGTGACCTGCTCTGGCCGAACATGGCCGGCGTCCGCGCGAGCCACAACCTGCGGCAGGCCGTCTACAAGCTCAAGCAGTTGGGGTGCCCG
>JANLSF010000662.1:0-1615 GCA_031362285.1 Gemmatimonadota bacterium
CACCGCTTCTGAGGTGATCGCTGGATCGATCTCCACCAGTTCGCTGGCGATCTGGACCGCAGTCCGAGGCTCGTCCAACGACACCCATACCAATGCAGCGACGCCCAACAGATCGAGACCGGTACCTCCCAGCCGACGTACCAACACCCGATCAGGCGCGACCCGCTCGACGACGCCCGTACAGCGTCTCCACCGCTGGTCCACACCCATGCCCCGAGTGTGTCATGCGAACGCAGTCAGCCCGCCGTTCTGAAACGATCCGGTGAGGTGGTCATCCCACCACACGGGTCCTGCTTCGATCAGGTGGTGCTGCGAACGAAGGGCGCACTGTTGATCACGTGTGACGTCTTAGGCCTGGCTCTGTCCAGTGCCGGCAGGCACCAGGGAAGAACGAACAGCGGGAGCACCAGGCTGCGTTGACGAGCGAGGATGCCGAGGTTGCCGATACTGGTGAAGGCCAGGCCCCACATGAGCACCACGGCCACGGCGAACACGATGTACGGAGTGGCGCGCATCATCGGCAACAGGTTCGCGAATCTGCGCCAGCCCACGATCGCAGCGAACAGCAGCAGCGTCATCTCCGCAGCTGGCATCAGCGTCACCAGGCTGTCCGCCTCGTTGGGCATGGGCCGGGTGAGCGTGCGCGCGATGGCGAACGGCCACGAAGTCGGGCTGCTCACGTCGATGGTGTCGAAGCTGGAGCCGCCGGTCTCGCTGCGGCGCCCGGTCTCCTGGAACACGCTGTTCACCGTGGCGCCTGTCGACTCATCCTCGGACGACGGTTTCAGGAAACGCAACGCGAAGCCGGCGACGAACGCAAACGCGATCGCAGCGATGCCGAGCACGATCAGCGCCACGAACTTCGACCGCGCTTGGCTTCCTACCCGGCGGCCGAACACCATACCCACCAGCCCGAGCACCAGACCACCTAGCGAGATGCCCGCCATGTGGGGGCGCACGAGCCCGGCACCGGCGAGGCCGAGCCCAGTCACCACGATCGAGCGCACGGCGGGGCGACCGGCGAACAGCATCGCCCCACCGAGCGAGGCGGTGCCGAGGGCGAGCATCATCCACGCTTCCTTGCCGATCGACGACGGCCAGAACATCAGGCTTGGCAACAGCATCATCAGCGCTGCGTAGCGGCGTAGCTCGAGTCCAGGCACTGCCAGCATCGCCGCTCGGATGAACAGCACTGCCCCCCAATAGCCCAAGGTCGCGAACAGCAGGAAGCCGGCGAGTCGGCTCGAACCGAACGCGGTGTAGACGGTGCCCGTGAAGTTGGTGATGAACTCGGTGCCCACGCCGGAGGGGATCACGCGCAGGAACGACACTTCGCCGCTGCGGATCTCCTCGGCGATCAGCCGTCCCGATTCGTGATACTGCGACGAATCGGCAAGACCGTCGTAGAGCACGTAGGTCACCCAGTAACGGGCGAGGGTGCCCGCGAACTTCGCCGCCAGGCCGATGTACAGCAGGCGTAGCAGGTCGGGGTGGGAACGCAGGAACAGCCGTCGCAGCAACGGCACCGTGCACGCCACGATCACAGGCCCGATCACCAGCGCACCCCACACGTCGTAGGTGGTGCGCTGCATGGTCCAACCGGTCAGCAGCAGGT
>JANLSF010000669.1:0-7039 GCA_031362285.1 Gemmatimonadota bacterium
GGTTCTCCGGCGACTGGTCGGTGACCTTGTGCGAGCCGCGCACGGCCTCGAGGGCCTCGAGCAGCGTCTTCTTCGTGGCGCCCGCGGCGGCCAGCAACGCCTTCGACTCGATCCCCTTCGCGTCGGCCAGCGCCACCAGCAGGTGCTCGGTGGAGATGTACTCGTCACCAAGCGCCTTCGATTCCTGCTCGGCCAGGTCCACGACCTGGTTGAGCTCGCGTCCGGCATTCGGCGAGGCGTCGCTCTGCTTCGGATAGCGGCCGATTTCGCGCGCGACCGCCTCGCGCAGGCGTTCCGGCTTGGCGCCGAGCTTCTGCAGGATGGGGACGACGATGCTCTCCTCCTGTTCCAGCAGCGCCGCGAGCAGGTGCGTGTCGTAGACCAGCGGATTGCCCTGCTTGCGCGCGCCATCCACGGCGGCGTTCAGGGCTTCGGCGGCCTTCACGGTGAAGCGGTCGGCGGAGATCATGGCAGGAATGACGGTGAAGGCGGAGGGGCCACGGCGAGGTGCCACGGCGCGACGTCGGGCCGCGCTGCCCAGAGGGAGTGCAAGAGTGGCACCGCCTTGAAAGTGCCTCCGGGACAGCCGCGCGCGCCATAGCGGCAGGGCGAGTCGCGCAACCCTGCCCGAGTGACGCCGCAGGACTCGCCGTGGAGAATGCCCGACGCCGAAGGTTGACCGGGTTCCGCCCCCGGCATACCCTCCCGGGATGTCACTCGATCAGTCGCCCACGCGGCGCGCCATCCTCTGGGTCGCGCTGGCCGCAACCACCGCGTGCGCGGGTGGTCCCGGATCCGGGGGCGCCGTGGACGACTCCACCTACGTCCACGTGATGGGAGAGCTTCGACGCGTCCACGATGAGCGGCTCAACAATCCCCTCGTTCCACTCCCGTTGCCACTGGAACCCGGCGGGACCGCCGCCACGCCGGAACGCCGGGCGACCCGCGACAGCCTGCAGCGGCTGCGCGTCGACTCCGTGCAACGGGTCGACTCGGTCTCGCGCGTGGCCGTGCTGGCGCGCGCCGGCGTCACGCCAGAGCAACTGATGGCCACCGGACGCGCCCTCGCCGACGATCCGCAGCGCGCGCAGCGCGTGACCGAACAGATCGGCCTGCGGGCACGTCAACTCGATTCGATTGCGCGCATGGTCCGCGGCGAGTCGCTGGCGAAGTCGCGTGCGGACAGCCTCGCGAAGGGGCTCAAGCTCGGACCGCAATTCCCGAACAACGGTCCGACGAGGCACTGAGCCGGTCGGACGGCTACGGCCGCTTCACGACCATCTTGCGCACCACCACGAAGTCGTCGACCTCGAGCCGGTACAGGTAGATCCCGTCGGCCACCGGGCGGCCGGTGCTCACCTGCTTGCCGTCCTTCAGCGTCTGGTACTGGCCGTCCCAGTATGCCACGTACTGGCTGCACGGGAGCGCGCGATTCTCGACCACCTGGCCGGTGGACGTACCGCCGCCCCCTTCCTGCAGCGCGGGCACCGCGATCGGCTGCGACAGCAGGTTGTAGACGCGCAAGGTGACCTTGTACGTGCGGTTCGGGTCCTTGCAGCCCCCGGCGTCGCCCACGGTGAAGGGAATCCGCGTGTCGGGGCTCGCCGGATTCGGGTAGTTCTGCCCCAGAATCACGCCGGGATTGCGCGCACGTACCTCTCCCCGCTGGGCCAAGGC
This sequence comes from Gemmatimonadota bacterium, assembly GCA_031362285.1. Classification (GTDB taxonomy): domain Bacteria; phylum Gemmatimonadota; class Gemmatimonadetes; order Gemmatimonadales; family Gemmatimonadaceae; genus JACPPC01. The sequence goes on from JANLSF010000669.1 coordinate 1,678, forward strand.
CGCAAGCGGGAACAGGGCAACGGCGAGCAGAGCCAGGAGGTCGGTCGCTCGGCGTCGCATCAGTTGTCGTGCGCTACAGGCAAACAATCGAGGGGCGTGCGAGGGCTCCTTGGGAATTGGCCCGGCCGCCGGCATCGGCGACGCGGAGCGCTTACCGTGCAATGTGCCGGATGGAGGAATGCACTGTCAAGAAAGATCGTCGAATTGTGGCAATGCCGGACCGCGGACCCGCCCGTCGCCCTGGCGCCGGGTGAACCCCCGCCGATCACAGTGCTCGAGCAACGGTATGAGGAACTTGCGACTGATGCCAAGCGCCTCGCGCAGCGCCGACGGGGCAACGGGTTCCGGCGCCTGCAGCGCGGCCGCGAGCAGGCGGAGCACCGAGGCGAACGACTCGGCCGCGTACCAGCGATCGAGCTCGACGGGGACGATCGCCCCCTCCTTCTCCAGCCCCTTGAGCGCCGGTCGCACCTCGTGTCCCCGCTCGACGGCGAGCTCGGCCGCATTCGGCGGCTCGCTCCCGGCGGCACGCAGCCGCTCGATGACCCACGCCCGGTCGGCGAGCGCGACGGGATCGTTGAGCGGTGCCCACCCTCGCGGACGAAGGACCGCGCCGGCCTCGGTCAGCCCCAACGCGTCGACGCCATGGGCGAGCACGACCTCGGCGAACAGCGCCTCGCGGGTGGTCTCCGCGAGCAACCGCGCCGTCGGCGCCCCATCGTCGGCCGGATGCCGGGCGACATGGCTCCGCACCGCTCGTTCGAGGGTCGTGCCGAACCCGGCCACCAGCTCGCGACTCCAGACCCGATCGTGCCGCACCACGGCCTTGGCGTCGTGCACCAACGCGCCGGTGGCGCCCACGGAAATGCCGAGCCGGAGGGCCAACACGCCCGATGCGACGCCGGCGGGACCCGCTTCGGCGAGCATCCAGCCCAGGCGGGCCTTGAGCGCGGCCCCCGGGCGCGCGAAGGGACGGGCCCGGCGGAGCGGAGGCTGCGGATCGGTGACCACGCCGCCGCCGAGCGGGGTCAGGCGCGGGCCGCCACGCAGCACGAATCGGTCTCCGCCGCGTGCGACGACGGGATGGTCGGTGACGATGCGGACTGCACGCGGCGTCCCGGGGATGAGCGGGCCGCCGGCGGCGATCACCCGCACGGTCACGTCGGCGGTGCCAAGGTGCAGCTGCACTCGGGCGCGCGGGCCGATCGGCCCCGTCGCCTCGAGCAGGGTGACGTCGGCGCGGAGACGCGTGGAGGGGACCCACGCCGCGTCGGCCACCACCACCTGGCCACGCGCGGCCTGTGCGACGTCCACCCCGGCCAGGGCCAGCGCCGCCCTTGCGCCGGCCGCGACGTGATCCTGGTGAGCGCCGTGGCTCTCGATGCCGCGCACGCGCGCCACGTGCGCGGACGGGAGCAGGCGGACGGTGCTGTCGCGACCGAGCGATCCGCTCCAGACGGTCCCGGTGACCACGGTGCCGGTTCCCTTGACGGTGAAGGCGCGATCCACGGGCAGCCGAAACGGCGCGTCGATGTCCCGCGTCCGGGCGACGCCGAGCGCCTGCGCCAACGCCAGCCGCAGGGCCTCGATCCCCTGCCCTGTCACCGAGGAGACCGGGAGGATCGGGGCGCCCTCGAGCGTCGTTCCGGCGAGGAGCGCGCGCACCTCGTCGGCGACGAGCGCGCGCCACTCGTCATCCACGAGGTCGGCCTTGGTGAGGGCCACCACCGCGCGCGACACGCCCAGCAGGTGGAGGATCGCGACGTGCTCCCGCGTCTGCGGCATCACGCCGGCGTCGGCGGCGACGACGAGCAGGACCGCATCCATGCCGCTGGACCCGGCGAGCATCGTGCGCACGAACGCCTCGTGGCCCGGAACGTCGACCACGCCGACCGTGCCCACGCCATCGAGGTCGAGCCGGGCGAAGCCCAATTCGATGGTGATGCCGCGCCGTTTTTCCTCGGCGAGGCGATCGGTGTCCGTGCCCGTGAGCACGCGCACGAGCGCGGTCTTGCCGTGGTCGATGTGACCGGCGGTGCCGAGGATCACGGGAGGGTCCGCACGCTCAGCCAGCGGTCCAGGTCGCCTTCTCCCAGCTGTCCCACGCGCGCATGGGGCGACCGTCGGCCAGGTGCTCCTGCACGAACTCGCGCAGCAGGCGCTGGTGGGCGCGGAGTGTGGCCTCGTCGGGCGATGCGGGAGCGCCGTCGGCGAGCCAGTCGGCAATCGTGCGACGGGCGGCCGCGGGCAGGGTGCGGAGGCCCGGCGTGCCGCGCGCGCAGGTGGCGCAGAGCGCACCACCCTCCCGGTGGCTGAACGCGGTCGCCTCGGCGTCGTCGAGTGCGGCGAAACAGCGCGCGCACTGATCGAGCGACGGGGCGAAGCCGAAGGTGGCGACCAGGCGCCAGGCGCCGCCGAGGGCCACGGACCGGGTGTCGATGGCCGCGCTCACGGCCAACGTGTCGAGGACCGACGCCAGCAGCGTGAAGAGCTCGGGGTGGACCTCGTCATTGCCGAAACGCAGCACGAGCTCGGCAATGGCCGACGCCGCGCTGAAGCGGGCGAGGTCGGCGGCGAGTTCGGTGCGCACGCGAGTGACGTCGAAGCTCGCCAGCGTGTGCAGCTCGCGCCCCGGCCTGAGCGAGAAGTGTGCGCTCCCCTCGGCGAAGAGGTCGAGCGCGGTGCCGAACTTGCCGCGCGGCCGGCGGGCCCCCTTGGCGATCACCGACTGGACGCCCGCGTCGCGGGTGGCCAGCCGCACGATGCGCGACGACTCGAGGTAGTCGAAGGCGTGGAGGACGATCGCGTCGGTGTCCACGAGGGGCATGCGTGAAACTTAGGGCGGGGACCGGGCGGGTCGGGGCACGGGTGTCGGCGCGAAGGGGCGAAGGGGCGACGGGGCGACGAGCGACCCGGACTTGACGCGCGCCCCACGTCGGGAACGAACTGGCGCTTGGGGGTGTCGAACAGCGAGAGTTCATGATGGCAGGCGTGTTCCCGGAGGGTAGCCGGATCGTGGGACAGTGGGTGCGGGTCCTGGCGATGACGGCGATGGCGGCTCGTGCCCTTGGGGCACAGGGAGCCGACACCGCGGGCCGCGGCCTGGTGCCGATTACGGGCCGCGTGGCGACGGAGAGCGGCCTCGGGATCCCGCGCGTGGAGGTCACGGCGCTCGACGCCTCGGTGTCGGCGATGACCGATGCGCAGGGGCAGTTCCGGCTCCTCGTGCCCCTCCGGAGCGGGACGATGTTGCGCGCACGACGCATGGGGTTCGCCGTGGTGACCCGATCGGTGCGACTGGCCGACACCGGGGCGCTCAACGTCGAGTTGCCCATGGTGTCGTTGCCGCAGCAGCTCGACACCGTGCAGGTGGTGGAGCGGTCCGGATTCTCCAACGAGCGCATGTGGAAGGCGTACGCCGCCCGCGCGAAGTTCCGCCAGAGCGAACCGCACAGCTTCGTCACGCGCGAGGAACTCGCCGGCTACGGCACGCAGTCGCTCAGCCGGGTGCTGCCGCATCTCAACGGCCGCTTCCTCACGCACGACGAGGACACACGGTTCGCCGAGAAGAAGTACCGCCTGGGAGAGTCGCTGCAGGCGCAACTCGCGACGACGATGAACGAGCTGGTCCGCGATCCCGACGGCCCGCGCATCTGCGTCATCGAGAACGGCGTGCGCAACGCCGGCGCGACCACCCTCGACGACTACCAGACCAGCCGCATCGAGGCGGTGGAGCTCTATCCGCCCGGCTCGCGGCTCCCGAGCGACCTCGGGACGCTCGCCTCGGCCAAGGAGCGCGGGTGCCAGGGGATCGTCGTCGTGTGGACCAAGTGATCCCCCGGCCAGCCGGGAAACGCTAGCGCGCCTGCACGGCGACGGCGCCCTGCCCCACGTTGATCGTGCGGATGAGCAGGTAGTTGGCGTTGTACACGTACAGCTTGCTGACGCCGGCGGCCTGCACGATGGGGCAATAGAGGCGGCCGCGGGAGTCCACGCCGATGCTGGCGCAGTTGGCGGCACTCGAGTCCGGCGCCAGGAGTCGCGCGTAGCTCCCCGAGTTGATGTACGGACCCACCGACCCCAGGGCGGTCGTGTCCATGCGCACCACCCGTCCCGGGAAGAAGGCCGCGTCGCCGTACACGAACGCGTACACGAACGCGTCGCGCCCCGGCGCCACCACCGTGCCGAAGCTCCCGGTCGGCAGGTTCACGGTCTGCACGATGGAGCGCACTTCAAGGTCGAACTTGACGACGGTCCCCTGCTGGCTGACCACGCCGGTGCCGAAGTTGACCTGCCCGAAGCCGCCGATGTAGAGGCTCGAACCGCGGACCTGCATGTTCGACGCGCCGATGACGGTGGCACCGAGCGGAATGGTGTCGATCACGGCCGAGGCGAAGCGAATGCGCAGCAGGCGCGAGGGCCCGACGGTCGAGAAGTCGGTCCGGCAGTTCTGGTTCGCGTCGAGCACGTACAGGTCCGTGTCGAACTGGGCGACGTCCACGGGGCACTGCCCGATGTTGCGGCGCAGCGTCACCGTGGGCGTGGCACTGCCGAGGTTGGTGACGAAGGCGACCGCCTGGGAATCGCGCAGCGCCACCGCGATGTTCGCCTCCGGCCGGCCGACGATGAGCGCGGCGCCGCCGGGGTTGCTCGCGGCCGGCATCTGGACCGACTTCTTGGCGCCCGTGGCGAGGTCGATGAAGTGCAGCAGGTCACCGCCGCCCTTGCTGCTGGTCGTGATTGCGGTGTCGTTCAGGATGCGGAGGGCGGCACCGTCGAACGAGGCGGGGAGCGAGACGAACGAGGTGGACGTGCCCGTATCCGGGACCAGCGTCACGCCCTGCTGTCCGAAGCCATTGAGGACGACGGTCCCCTTGTTCGGCGTGAAGGCGAGCGGCGAGAGCGCGGCGTCCTTGCAGGCAGCCAGCAGGACCAGGACGGAGCAGACGAGGCGACGGGACATGATGAGATGGGTCAGGGGAAGAACGTGAGCGAGACATTCCAGGCGCGCCCCACCGACGGGAAGCGACGCACGGACTCCCAGCGAGCATCGAACAGGTTGGTCACGCCGGTGGCCACGAGCATGGACGTGCCGGCCACCGCGACCGGGCGGCTCCACGCCAGGTCGGCGAGGCCGACGGCGGGGAACTCGGTGTCGGCGTTCGCGGGCGCGACGACGAAGGCGCGGCGGCCGATGCCCCGCAGCGTGGCCGTCCACGCGCCGGCGGAGGTGCGAACGCCAATGGTGAGCCCTCCGGACAGTCCGGGGACGTAGGGCGTGGGCGCGGTCCGCCCGCCCGCCACGAGTTCGGCGCGCGTGACCGCGCCCCACAGGGTGACGTCGGTGTTGTCCGAGGCAACC
>JANLSF010000709.1:0-4271 GCA_031362285.1 Gemmatimonadota bacterium
CCTGATGCGCCTCGCCAAGGAGACGGGGATCACCGTCTTCCTCGTGGGCCACGTGACGAAGGGGGGCGGCATTGCCGGCCCCAAGACGCTCGAGCACATCGTGGACACGGTGCTCTACTTCGAGGGCGACGGCACGCTCGACCATCGCGTGCTGCGCGCGACCAAGAACCGGTTCGGTCCCGTGGACGAGATCGGCGTGTTCCGGATGACGCAGGGGGGACTCGTGGCCGTCTCCAACCCGAGCGAGCTGTTCATGGGCGACCGCGAGGCGCGGGCCTCGGGATCGGCGGTGGCCGCGCTGCTCGAGGGCACGCGGCCGGTGCTCGTGGAGGTCCAGGCGCTGGCCGCGAAAGCCGGCTACGGCACGCCGCAACGCGTCGCCACCGGCTTCGACGGGCGCCGCCTGTCGCTGCTGCTGGCCGTGCTCGACAAGCGCGCCGGCCTCTCCTACGCGCAGCTCGACGTGTTCCTGAACGTCGTGGGCGGCGTGCGCCTCGGCGAACCGGCGGGCGACCTCGCCGTGGCCGCCGCGCTCGCCAGCTCGCTCTACGACCGCGCGCTCTCGCGCGATCATGTCTTCCTCGGCGAGGTCGGATTGGGCGGCGAGATCCGTCCGGTGTCGCAAGCGGAGCGCCGGCTGGCGGAAGCGGCTCGCATGGGGCTCACGCATGCGTGGCTCGCGGAGCGCGGCGTGCCGCGCCAGATCCCCCCCGGCATCAAGGCGCACCCGCTGCGCACCATTGGCGACCTGTTCCAGCAGGTGTTCGCGTGAACGCCGTGAAGGCCGACGTCGCCGTGATCATCGTGGCCGCGGGGAGCGGGTCGCGCGTGGGTGGCACGGAGCTCAAGCAGTTCCGGTGGGTGGCCGGCAAGCCGATGCTGCTGCATTCCGTGCAGGCGTTCATGCGACGGAGCGACGTCGGCACCGTGATCGTCGTGCTGCCGCCGCGCTACGCCGGCGATCCGCCGCCCTGGCTCTTCCAGTGCGACACGGAGCGGTTGCTGATCGCGCATGGCGGCAAGGAGCGCGCCGACTCGGTGTGGAACGGGCTGGGGGACGTGCCCGACGAGGCCACGGTGGTGCTGATCCACGACGCCGCGCGCCCGCTCGCAACCGATGCCATGATCGCGCGCGTCATCGACTGCGCCCGGAGCGGCGTCGGCGCGATTCCGGCGCTGCCGGTCACCGACACGCTCAAGCGCGTGGATGCCGGGGGACGCGTCACCGAGACGGTCCCGCGCGACGGGCTCTACCGCGCCCAGACGCCGCAGGGCTTTCCCAAGGACATGCTGATGGACGCGCATCGCGCCGCGCAGCGCGAGCAGATCGTGGCCACCGACGACGCCGCGCTCTGCGAGCGGCTCGGGTTCCCGGTGCAGGTCGTGCGGGGAAGCGAAAAGGCGATGAAGGTCACCGAGGAAGCGGACTTCGACCGCGCCGGCGCCCTCGTCGACACGCCCGAATGAACGCCGCGCCGCGCGCCATCCCGTTCTGGTCGCCGGCCGAGGTGGACGCGAGCCTCGCCGGGACCATCGATCACCTGCGCGCCGGAGGGATCCTCGCCTATCCCACCGAGACGGTGTACGGCTTCGGGACCAGCATCGACCGCGATGCCGTGGAGTCGCTGGTCACCCTCAAGCGGCGTCCGCCCGCGAAGCCGTTCCTGCTGCTCATTGCCGGCAGCGAGATGCTCAGTCGCCTCGGGCTCACCCTCACGCCGGCGGCCTCGCGGCTCGCCGCGCGCTTCTGGCCGGGTCCACTCACCCTCGTGCTCCCCGGCGGCGAGCACCGCGTACCCCTCCGCCTGCGCGGCCCCGAGGGGGGGATCGCGGTGCGCTGGACGCCCCACGAGGGCCTCGCACGGCTGATCCGCACCTTCGGCGACGCGATCACCAGCACGAGCGCCAACCTGCCTGGACAGCCGCCAGCCACGGCGGCCTCGGATCTCATTCGCGAGTGGAGCGCGGCCGTCGCACGCGGTACCGTCCGCGTCCTCGATGGCGGTCGCCTCGAACCCTCGCAGCCGAGCACCGTGGTCGATTGCATGGGACGCCGTCCCCGCGTCATCCGACCCGGGGCCATCGCCGCCGCGCGGCTGCGCGAGGTCGTGCCCGAGCTGGTTGGCGACGCCTGATGCACCTCCTCTTCGTCTGCACCGGGAACACTTGCCGGAGCCCGCTCGCCGAGGCGATTGCCCGCGCCGCGATCGCCGAGCGCGGGCGCTCCGACGTGACGGTGGCGAGCGCGGGGACGTCGGCCTGGCAGGGCGCGAGCGCGTCGGACGGCTCGTTGCTGGTGGGTCTCGAGCACGGGCTCGATCTCGGCAACCATCGTGCCCAGGTTCTCACGCGCGACCTCGTCACGGCGGCCGACCTGGTGCTCGCCATGGGACCGCACCATCTCGAGGCGGCGGAGGCGATGGGTGCCGAGACCAAGGCCTTCCTCCTTGCCGACTACGCGAGCCGGGGCGCCTCGCGCGCACCGGTCAGTGACCCGTTCGGCGGTGACCTCGATGTATACCGCGCCACCTGGGCGGAGCTCGACGCGCACGTGCGGCTCACGCTCGACCGGGCGCTCGCCGAACGCGGCTCGCCGTCATGAGGCCGCTGCCCGGGCGGCTCGTGCTGCTGGGGCACCCGGTGCAGCACTCGCTGTCCCCACTGTTCCAGAATGCCGCTCTGCGCTCGGCGAGCCTCCCGCTCACGTATGACGTGATGGACGTGCGCGCGGACGGACTGCCGTCGGCGGCCGCCATCCTCGCCGCGCAGGGAGCGGCCGGCAACGTGACACTCCCGCACAAGGCCGCGTTTGCGTCGCTGTGCGCGGAGTTGACGCCGCTGGCCGCGCGGGTCGGGGCCGTGAACACCTTCTGGACCCGAACCGACGGTGGGTTGCTCGGCGACAATACCGACGTCGGCGGCGTGGCCGAGGCGGTGGTGGCGTTGCTGGGACATGCCCCCCTGCGGACCCGGGTGACGCTGCTGGGCGCCGGCGGCGCGGCGGCGGCGGTCTGCGCCGCGGCCGAGGGGTGGCGAGGGGCGCCACTCCGGTGCTGGAGCCGTCGCGCCTCGGCGGCCCGTGCCCTCTCGCAGCGCTTCGACGGCACGGTTGAGCCGGTGGCCGACCTCGCGGCCGCCGTGAAGGGCGCCGTACTCGTGATCAACGCCACGCCGATCGGCATGCACAACAGCGAGCTTCCCGTGCCGCTGGAGTGGCTGGCTGGTGACGCCGCGGTTCTCGACCTCGTGTACAAGCGCGGGGAAACCGCCTGGGTGCGCACGGCGCGCCTGCGCGGGCACCGGGCCGCCGACGGTGTCACCATGCTCCTCGCACAGGGGGCGCTCGCCTTCGAGCGATGGTTCGGCATCGTGCCGGACCGCGAGGCCATGCGCGCGAGCCTCGCATGAACCCCGATGCGGGTGCGGCCCCGGTCCCCTCGAGCATTGCGCGCGCGTGGGACGCCGCGATCGCGTTCGGATTCCCGCTCGCCTGCGCCGCGTGTGGGCGGCCGATGGGCGCGCGCGAAGCCGGGATCGTGTGCGGCGGCTGTTGGAGTGGCAGTCGGCGCCTGCCGTCGCCGCAGTGCGAGCGGTGCGGTCATCCGCAGCGCACCGGGTCGACCGTGTGCGGGTGGTGCGCCTTCCTTCCGCCCCACGTGCGCGCCGTCCGCTCGTGGTGCTGGGTGGGGGAGGGGAACGGCGGCACCATCGTGCACGCGCTCAAGTACCGGGGCTGGCAGGCAGTGGCCGAGGGGATGGCGGAGCGCATGGCCCAGCTCGACTGGCCGTCGGACGTGCGACGCGAGCGCGCGGTCCTGGTGCCGGTGCCCCTCGCCCCGGATCGCCTCCGCGCGCGCGGCTTCAATCAGGCCGAGCGACTCGCCGCGGCACTGGCCAGGCCGTGGGGGATTCCCGCGCGAGGAGACCTGCTCCTGCGCACTCGCGGTGGCTCGCTCGCGGAGAGCCAGACGCGGTTGACCCCCACCGATCGTTCTGGCAATGTTAGGGGCTGTTTCGTGGCGCCCGAACAGGGGCGGTCGGAACTGCGCGGCGCCCACGTGATGCTCGTCGATGACGTCGTCACGACCGCCGCGACCCTCAACGCCTGCGCCTTCGCGCTCGTCGCGTCCGGCGCACGCATCGTGAGTTACGTGACCTTCGGCCGGGCCCGCGCCAGCGGCGACCGGTTCGCTAACTGAGAGGATCTGACACGCATGGCGATCAAGGTCGGAATCAACGGGTTCGGCCGCATCGGCCGGCAGGTCTACAAG
>JANLSF010000710.1:0-5105 GCA_031362285.1 Gemmatimonadota bacterium
GCAGGGCGAGACCTTCTCCACGTCGCTGACCATCGAGCGGAACGACGTGCACCTCGCGCAGGGCGACTTCGCCCGCACGCAGGTGGGGAACCGGGTGGCGGTGTTCTTCACGCCGCGCATCTTCATCCAGTCGCTCATCCAGTACAACAACCAGGCGGGGGCGTGGTCCGCCAACCTCCGCTTCGCGGCGCTGGAGACGGCGAGCACCGGGCTCTTCGTGGTCTACAACGAGGGGCAGGACGTCACGGGGTTCTTCAGCTGGCTCCGGCCCCGGTCGCGATCGCTGACGGTGAAGTACACCCGGCAGCTCGGCTGGGGGCTCTGAGGGCGCCGTCGCGGCAACGGACACCCACCCCTGCGCCTGGCCAAAGGGAGAGATGAATGCCCGGGAGCATCCGGCACCGCGATGGACTGCGTGGCCGGATACGCCAGATGCCGCGTCGTGCGTGCTACTTCTTCGTGAACGTGACGGTCGCGACCGGCATCACCTTGCCGTCGGTCACGAAGTGGCGCGTCATGGCCTTCGACGTGGGCTTCTTGGGGTTGTTGTCCTTGTCGGCCGCCTTGTAGGTCGTGCCGTCATCCCCGCCCGAATCCCACGCGTCGAGAGCGAGCGTTCGGCTTGCGGCCCACGCACCGTTCTCCATCAGGTTGACGCTGGCGACGCCGGAGAACCAGTCGGGGCTTGGCGCCACCATCATCACGAACGACACCATGGGATGCGCGTCGTCCACCTTCACGGTGGTGACGATCGAATCGGCGAAGTCCTTGAGGGGGCCGCTCTCGACCATCATGCCGACCGACCCGGCGGCGACGGCCGCCTGGATCTCGGCGTCGAGCGGCGTGTGCTTGCCTTCCTCGCTCAGGTGCTCGAGCCCCGACGTGGGCAGCGTGCCCTCGGCAAAGAGCGAGAACTTCGCGTTGTGCGAGCCGCCGATGATGCCCGAAAAGTGCGGGCCGGTCAGGACGCCGGGCTCCGGATACTCGAACGGATGATTGGCCTTGGTCCACGTGCTCTTGATGACGATCGTGTATTCGGCCGAGCCCATCGGGCTCGCGGCGCTCATGGCGCCCATCGCGGCGGGCTTGGCCTCGTCCATCTTCTTGTCGCATCCGACCGCGACGAGCGCCACGACGGCGAGGATCAGGTGGGACTTCCCAGAATACAACATGCTACGCTCTCCAGTGTGAGATTCAGCGCGAATAGACGAGCACACCACGATCGCGCGCCGCGACCGCGAGGAAGGTTGGCAACAGGACCACGCCCGCTGGAGTCACGCCATCGGCGAGCGGAATGCGGCGCACGATGCGCGCATGGGCACCGCGCAGCTCCACCAGCACAACGGCGGCATGCGGCTGCGCGACGGTGACGGCGGCGGTGTCGCCGAGCACATCGACATTGACGGCGGACCCCCCGACGTCGACGATCTCGCTCACGGTGGGCGCCGTCGGCGTGGCGACGTTCACGATCGTCAGCCCCCGCGCATTGGCGATCACCACCGTGTGGTGGCCGAAGGCGGCCATGTCGACGGGAAAGTTGGCCGGCTTGGCCCCACCGTCGGTGAAGCCGGCGCCTTCCAGGTCGAGGGTCGCCAGCACGGCGAGGCGATTCGCGGACGCGTCGACGCGCACGACGTCGAGCCCGAAGTACGGGCCCCAGTAGTGCGTCGAGACGAAGGCGAGGCCACGGTCGTGAGCCACCAGCACATCGGGTTGGCCACGCCCCAGATCGGCGGTCGCTACAGGGCCGGACAGGACGCCGCTGCTGTCGTATCGCCACGCAGTCAGCCGGGACGTTCCACCCGAGACGATGCACAGGCCGCCGGCCGCCGACACGCCCGCGAAGGGTCCCACCGGAACGGCGCGTGGGGCCGAGGCCAGAACCGGATGACGTGGATCGTCGATCGTGTACGTGGAGAGGGCGCCTGGCGGCCGCGCATCGAGCACGAACAACACGCGCCCCGAGATGGCGACGTCGTCGGCGCTCCCGCTTCCCGCCGCGGGCGGCACGGTGCCGAGGACCCGTCCGGTGCGTGCGTCGACGATCCGGACGCCGGACTCGGCGGCGGTCGCATAAATCACCGAGTCGACGGCGACCAGGTTGCCGACGTCGCCGCCGCGAAGCTCCGGGTAATCGAGCGCGTGCGTCGCGAGGGAGACCCAGTTGCATGCCGTCGCTGCCATCAAGCAGGCGGCGAGCGGGAGCTGTCTCCAACGGGGCAGAGCGCGAGGCATCAACGGGCAGGCTTGGGCGACGGGCAGGGGTTCACTCGTGCCACCTAGGCGGACTGCCCCCGGAGAGTTCCCGGGTTCCGGGCCGTCGCCCGCTAGAACTCGAAACGGCCGCCCAGGACGCCGGTCACCAGGAACGACGCCACGGCGGCTTGCGCACTCGATCCATTGTTCACGGCTGCCAGGTAGATCGGGCTCGGGTCGCTCGATACGCGAACGCCGAACCCGATGCCGACGGTCAGCCAGTTGATCGTGAGGCGCTGCTCCGTCACGAGGTACACGGGAAGCCGCGTCATCGATGGCGGCAGGGTCCACGTCAGCAGCGCGCCGATGCCGGACGTCAGGATGCCAGGGCCGACGACCGCCTCACGCCCGAAAATCAGGCGACCGCCGTGCAGTCCGGGCTCGAGCAGGACCGCGTAGCCCTGCCGCGTGCCGTCGAAGCGCTCGAAGCTGGCTCGGAGCACGAGCGAGGCGGACAGCTGTTCCGGATAGCTCGCGTGAGCGCCGGCCGACACGCTGAGCGCGACCGTCCGGGCACCCTGCGCATGCACCCGAGTGGACGCGGCAACGAGCAACGCCAGGCACCACCAACTCCGATTCATCACGCCGAGTCTCCGGGAGAGCATTGGGGACAATGGTCAGGGCCCTGGGTCTCGGCGTCGACGCCTCGGGCATGCCGGCCAGTTGACTGGCGGAGACGATACAAGCCTTCGAGATGGCGCGATAGAGGATGTCGGAGCGGTCGCCTGCGCCGAGCGTGTGCAAGTCTGCCGCGGCCGAGCGTCTCATGGAACCGGGCAACCATTCAGTCGACCCTGGGTATCCCCGGCACCGCCGTCCGTCTCCTGTCTCCCTACCCTGAGCCGTCCATGCGCCAGCGAATCGCCGTCTCCGCCGCTCTTGCTGTCGTACTCCTCGTCGCGTGTGACCCGGAGGATAAGGGACGCGCTCCCAGCGAGGCGCCCTCGCCGAGTAGTGAGGCTGCAGGATACGCTGCCCGTGCGCCCCTGCAAGACAAGGTCGGCCCACCGGGTTCCAGCCTGTCGTCCGACGCCGTGCAGGCCACGTGGGCACACCTCAAGCTCATCCGTTCGGCGGAGCTGCAGGTCCGGGTGGCCGACGTCCGCAAGGCGATCGCCGCCGCGGACAGGATGGCGCAGGGCGGCGAGGCGCTGCTGGCCGACGTGCACGTGAGCAAGGACGAGGACGGGCGGCACGACGCCCGGTTCGTGGTGCGGGTGCGCGCCGAGCGCTTCGGCGAGATGCTGTCGCAGCTCAAGTCACTCGGCGACGTGACCACCGAGAACAGCACCACGGAGGACGTGAGCAAGGCGTACGCCGACCTCGAGACCCGGCTCGTGGTCAAGGACGAGGAGGTGCGGCGACTGCGCGCGCTCGTCAACACCCGGACGGCCAAGCTCACCGACGTCCTCGAGGTGGAACGCGAACTCGCGCGCGCCGTGGGCGAACTCGAGGACATGAAGGGGGCGCGACGCTTCTACGACCAGCGCGTGGCCACCTCCACCATTTCCGTCAGCGTGGTCGAACTGGGCGCGCTGCTCCGGCCCTCGCTCGGCGCGCCGATCGGCGCCGCACTGCGGCAGTCGCTGGAAGTGCTGGCCACGTCCGTGGCGGCGGTGATCTACTTCGTCACCTTCCTGGCGCCGTGGGTGCTGCTCGCCGCGCTGGCCTGGTGGGGCATCCGGCGGTGGCGCGCGCGTCCGTTCGCCGCGTGACGGCGGTGGTCTCCGCGGCGGGGAACCGCCGCGGAGACGCTCGATCGCTCACGACGGCGTCGGCTTGACCGCGTCCACGCCCATCCCCATCGCGTGGTACCCCTTGTCCACGTACAGCGTCGTCCCCGTGATCCCGCTCGACAGCGGGCTCGCGAGGAACGTGGCGACCTGTCCCACTTCCATGGCCTCGAGCGCCTGCGGAATGGGCGTGTTGGCGGCCACGTACTGCACCATGTGCTGGATGATGCCGATGGCGCTCGCGGCGCGGCTCGCGTACGGGCCGGCCGAAATCGTGTTCACGCGAATCCCCCACTTCCGCCCGGCCTCGAACGCGAGCAACCGCGTGTCGCTCTCGAGCGCGGCCTTCGCGCTCGACATGCCGCCGCCATACCCGGGGATGGCCCGCTCGCTCGCCATGTAGGTGAGCGACATGACCGAGCCGCCGGGGCGCATGATGGGGCCCAGTTGCTGCACCAGCCCCACCAGGGAATACGCGCTCACGCCCACGGCACTCAGGTAGCCGTTCCGGCTCACCTCGAGCAGCGGCTTCTTGACCTCGGGGCCGTTGGCCAGCGAGTGCACGAGGATGTCGAGGGGCTGCGCGCCGAAATCGGCGATCAGCGACGCCTTGAGCCCGGCGATCGAGAAGTCGCCGGTTTCCTTGTAGCGCTTGTTGGTGCGGATGTCCTCGGGTGCCTGGTCCAGCGTGTCGAAGGCGGCATCGAGCGGGTAGATCCTCTCGAACTGCAGCAGCGATCCATCGGGCATGCGTCGCGAGTCGTCCATCTTCCCGCGCTCGATCAGGTTGAGGAAGATGTTGAGCGCGGGCGGCCAGGTGCCCACGCACACGGTGGCGCCGGCCATCGCGAGGCACTTGGCGATCGCGAAGCCGAATCCGTTGTCATCCGCCACGCCGGCGACCAGCGCTCGGCGGCCCGTCAGGTCGAGGTTGAGCATGCTCGTAATCAAGCGGGCGGCCCGCGCACAAAAAAGGGTTCTTCGGGGAATTTCGGGAAATGGGCGTGACAGGCGGCCGTCGGGGTGCCATCGTCTCCGGATCGGAGGTGGGAAATGGGACCCGACGAGCTGGCGGCGGTACTCGGCAATTTCGAGGGGTTTGACCTGGTCGGCGTG
>JANLSF010000763.1:0-7729 GCA_031362285.1 Gemmatimonadota bacterium
CGCCAGCGCCGTCAGCGCCACGAACGCCTTGGAGGTGGATCCGATCCGGAACAGCGTCGCGTCAGTCGCGCGGACCTCCGGTGACACGCGCGCCTTGCCGAGTCCCCCCGTGTAGATGACGCTGTCGTGGCGGACGATGGCCAGCCCCACGCCGGGGACCTTCGCGCTGTCGAGCACGTGCGTGATGCGCGCCTCGAGTTCGGCGATGGTCCTGGGCGCGACGAACTTGGGCGTGCTGTCGGCAGCGGCCAGGGCGAGGGCCAGCAGGGCGGGGATCATGGCGCGCCGCTCGCGGGGGTCGACAGCGGGCCGTCGTGATCACACACGAAGGTCGCGGTGATGCGCGCCGAGTCGGTGGCGCTGGCATTCGCGCTCACCTGGTGGATGTCGGTGGGCCGCTCGTGGAACGTCTCTCCCTGCTTGTACACCCCCTCCGGGCCGCCGCGCACCTGCATCCGCACCGTGCCCTGGACCACGTAGACCACCACCGCGCAGCCATGCTTGTGCGGGGGGGAGGTCTCGCCCGGCGCCATGCGCACGTCCACCACCTTCATGGTGAGGTGCGCGCCGTCCATTGGCGGCAGCGCGCGGTCGAAGGCAAGGCGGGCGCGCTGTTCGCCCTTCTGGCGCGCCCACGCCGTCTGCGAGAGTGCGAGCACGGCGCCGAGGGCCACGAGGGCCGGGGCGCACAGGACGATCAAGCGAGGGACACGCATGGGACTCCGGAGCTGAAGGGGCATCGTGCGGCGTGAACGATGGCACAGAGTGCCCGCGCTGGCGAGTCCCCGGGGGGGTCAGCCCCGGGTCAGCCGGGTCGCGCTCACCTACCCCCGCACCCCGCCCACGCACACGTACTTCGTCTCCACGTAGTCCTCGATCCCCTGCCGGCCGCCCTCGCGCCCCAGCCCGCTCTGCTTCACGCCGCCAAATGGCACCTCCGCGTAGCTCACGATGCCGGTGTTCACCCCCACCATCCCGTACTCCAGCGCCTCGGCCACCCGGAACAGCCGAGCCGCATCGCGGCTGTAGAAGTAGCTCGCCAGCCCGTACTCGGTGGCGTTGGCCATCGTGATCACCTCCGCTTCCGTGGCGAACTTGAACACCGGCGCCACCGGGCCGAATGTCTCCTCGCGCGCGCAGCGCATGGCGCTCGTCACGCCGGCCAGGACGGTCGGCGCATAGAACCGTTCACCGATCCGCTGGCCCCCCGTGACCACGCGCGCGCCGTTGGCCACTGCGTCCGCCACGATCGCCTCCACCTTGGCCATGGCCGCAGGCTCGATCAGCGGCCCCTGTTCGACCCCCTTGGTGAACCCGTTGCCCACCGAGAGCGCCTTGGCGGCCTTCGCCAGCCGCTCCACGAACGCGTCGTGGATCCCCGACTGGACATACAGGCGATTGGGACAGACGCACGTCTGCCCCGCGTTCCGGTACTTCGCGCGGAGCGCCCCCTCCACTGCGGCGTCCAAGTCGGCGTCGTCGAAGACGATGAACGGCGCGTTGCCCCCCAGTTCGAGCGACAGCTTCTTCACCGTGGGCGCGCACTGCGCCATCAGGATGCGCCCCACCTCGGTGGAGCCGGTGAACGACAGGTGCCGCACCGTGTCGCTCGCGCAGAGCGATCTCCCCACCGCCACGCTGCCGGGGCCATCGCCGGTGACCACGTTGAGCACCCCGGCCGGGAACCCCGCGCGCTGCGCCAGTTCCGCCAGCGCCAGCGCACAGAGCGGCGTCTGCTCGGCCGGCTTCACCACCACCGTGCACCCGGCGGCCAGGGCCGGCGCGATCTTCCGCGTGATCATGGCGATCGGGAAATTCCATGGCGTGATGGCCGCACACACGCCTATGGGTTGCTTGAACACGAGGAACCGCTTGGTCGAGTCGGTCGTCGGGATCGTCTCGCCGTACACCCGCTTGGCTTCCTCGGCGAACCACTCCACGAAGCTCGCGCCGTAGATCACTTCCCCCCGGGCCTCCGGCAGCGGCTTCCCCTGCTCGGCCGTGAGGATTCGCGCGAGGTCGTCGGCGTGGTCCACGATCAGGTGGAACCACTTGAGCAGCAGGGCGTGGCGCTCGCGGGCCGCTCGGCGGCGCCACGGCTCCCACGCCGTGTTGGCGGCCGCAATGGCGGCCTCCGCGTCGGCAGGCCCGAGGTTGGCCACGGTGGCCAGCCGGAGTCCGGTCGCCGGGTCGTCGACGTCGAACCGGCCCGATCCCGGCACCCAGGCACCGTTGATCAGCGCGTCGGTGCGCAGGAGGGTGGGGTCGGCGAGCGCGGCGAGGGGAGAGGGGGCGTCGGGCATGGGATCGTGGGGGGCGGGAAGCCAGCAGCCGGGGGCCCAGCCGGGTACAATTAACAGCGGATACCCGCCGTCGTCGAACCGGGCAACCATCCGGCGCGTCCGGGGTACCAACCAGATGTCCTGATCGGCCGGGAGGCCACATGTTCGAACTGTTGCTCGTGGCGGCCCTCACCGTGCAGACGCCGCAGAAGCCCGTGGCCAGCTGGAGCCTCACGGACCAGTACGGCCGGGTGCACACGCCCAAGGAGCTCAGGGGGCGCGTGGTGCTCCTCGTGGGCGGCGACAAGGATGCCGCGGGCGTGAGTGCGAGCTGGATTCGCACCACCCTGACCGCCCTCGGGCGCGGCGTGGACACCTCGCGGGTGGCGGTCGTCCGCGTGGCCGACCTCCGGCAGGTGCCGGTGCTGGCGCGCCCCTTCGCGCGGGCCCAGCTCCCCACGCTCGACAAGTCGCCCGTCTTGCTCGACTTCGACGGCGTGATCGCCCGCCGCTACGGCTTCGAGGCGGGGAATTCGAACCAGTTGGTGCTGGGCACCGACGGCAAGGTGCTGCTGCACACCCGGGGCAATGCCGTCAGCGCGGTACAGGCGACCATTCTCGCCGCTCGCATCCGCGACGCCATCGAAAAGGCGCCGCGCCCGTAGCAACTGAGTAGCGGCCAAGTAGCGGCTGAGGGCAGGATCGCGCGCCCTACGCGCCCTTCAGCACGGCCTTCACGCGGCGCTTGAGCGCGGGCAGGACCTCGGACGTGAACCACGGGTTCTTGCTCACCCACAGCTGGTTGCGGGGACTCGGGTGCGGGAGCGGCAGCTTCGCCGGCCAGTGATCGCGCCAGGCGCGCACCACCTCCGTCACCGACCCCGCGTCCACTCCCAGATGGTACGCCTGCGCGTACTGCCCCACCACGAGCGTGAGCTTCACGTGGGTGAGGGTGGCCAGCAGCGACGCGTGCCAGGTGGCCGCGCACTCCGGCCGCGGCGGAAGGTCGCCGCTTTTCCCCGTGCCCGGATAGCAGAATCCCATGAGAAGGATGGCGAACAACTTCGGATCGTAGAACGCGTCGCGGTCCACGCCGAGCCAGTCGCGCAGCCGGTCGCCGCTCACGTCGTCGAAGGGAACGCCCGACTCGTGCACCTTTCGGCCCGGCGCCTGTCCGGCGATCAGGATGCGCGCCTTCTCGTGGAGTTGCACCACCGGGCGCGCGCCGAATGGCAGGGACGGTTCGCAGATGCGGCAGGCCCGCACGCGCGGAAGCAGGACCTTGAGGGATGCCATCAGGGCTACTCCACGCGCATCAGCGAGTCCACGAGCGCCCGAGACGCGACGGAACTCCAGTCGGCCGCCGATCGGGTAGCCACGATGTGTCCGGAGCGCGACACGAGATAACTCTGCGGCAGCCCCTCCGCCTTGAATTGCTCCATGACGGCGGCCGACGCATCGTGCAGGATGTCGAAGGTGAGATGCTGCTCGCGCACGAACTCCCGGATGAGCGGGTCCAGGTTGGCGTCGTCGATGCTGATGGCGATCACGCGGAGCCCGCGCCCCCGGTACGCCTGGTGCAGCGCCTCGAGGCTCGGCATCTCGACACGACAGGGCGCGCACCAGGTGGCCCACAGGTTCACCAGCAGGGGCTGTCCCCGGTAGTCGTCGAGCGAGCGCGGCCTCGGCACGCTGTCCACCGTGGCCGCGACGAATCGGGGCATCATCGGCCCGCTGGCGGGCGGCCTGGCCGGATCGCACGCCGTCGCCACCGCCGCAAGAAGGGCGACGCCCGCGAGCGCCGCCCTCCTCCGGTCGCGCGGTGCAGGCCGGGTGGTCACTTGCCAGCCAGCACCTTGTCCAGCGCCTCGATGATCATCGCGTTGGTGGGGCGGATCTTGTAGTTGACCTCGGTGAACTTCCACCGCACCACGCCCTTCTTGTCGATCACGTAGGTGGTCGGGTGCGGCCAGCCGCGCCCGTTCGGATTGAGCAGGCCGTACCGGTCGATCACCGCATGGCCGTTGTCGTACAGGAAGGTGAAGGTCGGCTTCACCCCGTCGGCGGCGATCTTGTCGGCGGCCATCTGCAGCAGCGGAATCGAGTCGATCGCGACGGCGATCAGCTCCACGTCCTTCTTCTTTCCTTCGTCGAGCAGGCTCTTCAGCTCACCGAGCTGACTGATGCACCATGGTCACCAATGGCCGCGGTAGAAGACGAGCACGATGCTCTTCTTCCCGCGGAAGCCGGAGAGGGTGACGGTGCCGCCGTCCTTCGACTCGAGGGTGAAGTCGGGGGCCGTGGTGCCGGCCACCACGCGCCCCGTATCGAGCGGCGCGAGGTCGCGGCCATCGACGGGGCCCAGGGGCCGCGCCTGCGCGTCGAGGTGGCTAGTCGCGGCCGCCAGCGCCACGGCGAGTACGGTG
Source organism: Gemmatimonadota bacterium (assembly GCA_031362285.1). GTDB lineage: Bacteria > Gemmatimonadota > Gemmatimonadetes > Gemmatimonadales > Gemmatimonadaceae > JACPPC01. The sequence goes on from JANLSF010000763.1 coordinate 4,709, forward strand.
GTGCGGAGTACGGAGACGAACATGGCATGCGCTCCGGCAACGGGAACGATCCTGCGGGTGCGAACGTGGTGCTTGGGGAACGTAGCCCCGGCACCGGGCAGAGTTCCCGCGCGCGCCCACGGTGCACCTGAAGCCGGGCACGAGCGCTAGCTTCTCCGGGCGCCGCCCCATGCCGCCATCGCCGTGAGGACTCGACCGCATGACCGACGAAACACTGATCATCGCGGGCGCGCAGATCGCGCCCGTCTGGCTCGACCGCGTGGCGACCACGGCCAAGGTCGTGCGCTGGGTCCATCAGGCGGCCGACCAGGGGGCGCAGCTCGTGGCCTTCGGCGAAGGGCTGGTGCCCGGGTACCCGTGGTGGATCGAGTACACCGACGGCGCCCGCTTCAACGACCCCGTGCAGAAGGCGCTGCACGCGAACTACCTGCAGCAGGCGGTGCAGATCGAGGCCGGGCACCTGGACACCGTGTGCGAGGCGGCGCGGGCGCGGTCCATCACGGTGGTGATCGGCGTCATGGAGCGCCCGGCCGACCGGGGTGGTCACAGCCTGTTCGCGAGCCTCGTGTACATCGATGCCACCGGCCAGGTCCGCAACGTGCACCGCAAGCTGATGCCCACCTACGAGGAGCGGCTCTCGTGGGCGCCCGGCGACGGCCACGGGCTCCGCACCTTCCCGCTGGGCGCGTTCACGGTGGGCGGACTCAACTGCTGGGAGAACTGGATGCCGCTGGCCCGTGCCGCGCTCTATGCCCAGGGGGAAGACCTGCACGTGGCCCTCTGGCCCGGCAGCGTGAAGAACACGGAGCACATCACGCGGACCATCGCGCGGGAGGGGCGGAGCTACGTGCTGAGCGTCGGGGGCGTGATGACGCGCGCCGACATCCCGGCGTCGACGCCCCATGCGGCGCTGCTGGCCGAGAAGCTGCCCGAGGTGATGGGGACCGGCGGCACCTGCGTGGCGGGGCCCGACGGCGAGTGGATCGTGGCGCCGGTGAACGGCGGCGAGCAGCTGGTGCTGGCGACCATCGAGCACCGCCGCGTCCGCGAGGAGCGGCAGAACTTCGACGCCGCGGGGCACTACGCGCGGCCCGACGTGCTGCAGCTGCACGTGAACCGGGCGCGGCAGACGACGGTGACGCTGTCGGAGTGAGGGGCGCGCGCGGCGCGCGGACAACGGACTCCGCGCGCCGGCCTGGCGGGCATCCTACGCCGCGGTGTAAAACCGCTCTGACACCACCTTCCCGTCCTTCCACTGGCGCCGCAGGACCTCGTTCCAGAGGATCGGGCCGTCCGGGCCGACCAGGTCGAACGTCCACTCGGTGAGCGTGACGTCGGTGCCCACCCCCTGCTGGTGGAGCGTCGCGCCATTGAACTTCTTGAGCGAGCCGAGGAAGCCCTCGAGAAAGGTGCGATGGGTCGCCTTGCCAACGCGCGGGGACTGGTTCCCTTCCTGGAACGTGCTGGCGTCCGCGTAGAACTGGTCGAGCCCGTCGAGAATCTTTCCCTGGCTGATGAGGGCGTTGAGTTCGTCGTCCAGCTGCTTGATGCTCTTCATATTGACTGCCTCGTGGTGGTGGTCTGCGGGGAGTCGTGCGATCAGGAACCGACGAGCGCGGCGCGCATCGTCGGGTGGAAGCGGCAGAGGTACGCACCGGTGTCGGCGGCCGAGAGGACACGCGTCCAGCGCGCGCCCGCCGCGATCGTTCCCGAGTGGAACCGGCCATTGGTGGCCGACACCGTGTGTGGCACGATGTCGCGATTGATCCAGGTGATGGTGTCGCCCGCGGCGACCGCGATCCGTTCGGGCTTGAACGAGAACTCCGTGATGGAGACCTCGAGGCGGTGTGGCGTCGGGCCCGAGCGCGTGGCGCCGAGCGCGAGCGGCGCCAGGAACGCGAGCCACAGCGCGCGTCGCGTGCCGGACGCGCGGCTCACTTGGTCAGCGCGGCGACCATCATGTCCGCGTGCTGTTCGTGTGCGCGGAAGATGACCAGCGCCCCCTCGAACGCCTTCTTCACCTCGGGGTTCGAGATGTTGGGAATGAACTGGCTCGCGACGGCGCCATTCACCGCCTGGTGATAGCCGAGCTCGTTCTGCGCGTAGTACTGGTCGAACTCCCTGCCGCTGAGCGAGTTCAGCTTGGCCTTGATCGGGCCCGCATTGGTCACGAGCGTCTGGCTGAAGGCGTTGTCCTGCGCCTGCACGTTGAGCCGCTTGGCGAGGGCGACGACCTGCGCCGTCACCGCCATGTGGTCGCGGAGCATCGTGCGGGCGAACTCGCGCACGGCCGACGACTTGCTTCGCTTCAGCGCGATGCGGGCGTAGTCCATGTCGATCGCATCGGCGGTGACGGCGACGTGCGCCATCTCGAGGTCATTGAGGGGGGCCTGGGCACGGGCGGCGCCAAGCGGGGTGAGCAGCAGGGCGAGGGCGACGAGGGAGCGCGTGGGGGACATGGGAGTTGCCGGAGCGGGTGGCGAGCAGTTGATGCCGGACGGCATCGGGTCATGGAGAGAGAGTAGTCCTGCCCGTTCGCACGATCCATCGCGATTCGTCCACGTTGCTTGGCGAATCGTCCGCCTCCACCCTCGTTCGGCGATTGATTCGTTACGATTGATGCATGGACGTTCTCTCCGATGTGCTCGAGACCCTGCGCCTGCAGGGCACCCTGTACTTCTCCACCGAACTCCACGTCCCGTGGGGGATTCGCGTGCCCGCCCACGGGCGCGTCGCCCGCTTTCACCTCGTGGTGCGCGGCACGCTCTGGGTGCGCGTGCACGGGGAGCCGGACCCGGTGCGCCTCGAGGCGGGCGACCTGATCGTCGTGCCGCACGGCGCCGAGCACCTGCTCATGGACAGCGAGGACGCGCCCGTGCGGAGCGTGGATGACGTCGTGCGCCTGTCCGGCTTCGCGGGCCACGGCGCGCTCGTGTACGGCGGCGAGGATCGGGGGGCGCCGACGCGACTGGTCTGCGGTCACTTCGCGTACGACGAAACCCTCGACCACGCGCTGCTCTC
>JANLSF010000766.1:0-5014 GCA_031362285.1 Gemmatimonadota bacterium
GAGTCGCGCTCCGCGATGACGAGCAGTCGCTCCTCGAGTGGGGTGGCCTCTTGGGCCACACGGCGGTGCACTTCCGTCACGACCCCCCTGACCCCGGGTGCGGCCACAAACGTCCACGCGCCGCGCACGGAGAAGGGGAGCCCGCGAAACGTGGGCACGGTGTCGTCGGCGAGCGCCGAGAGCAGACGGGCGAGGTCGGCCACGAGCCTCACCGAGTCGGCCCGCGTCAGTCGCTCGAGCGAATCCACCGGCACGGCGCTCGCGACCCCGGGGGCGAACGCCACGGTCCAGTGCGCGTCGTCGGCCACGGAGTCGCGCGCGGCCAATCGCACGCGCGGCCAACCGCACGTCTGTGGTCGCACCGGCGTGAGCACGGCGGAGCCGAGTCGCCCACTGCGGCCGAGGAGGTCCACTTTGAGCGACGGCCCCTGCGGCAGGCCGCGCGCCAGCGGGTCGGCGGCGTCCGGCGGAACAAGAGTCGCCTCGGAATACTCGTCACCCGCCACGAGGAGAAAGGCGCCGTCCTGGGCGCGCCACGGTATCGGCACGATGGCCACGGTGCTCTCGGGACGTGGCGGGACCACCGACTCGACCGTAACGTTGGCCGGGATCACGGGCTTCCGGTCGCACGCCATCGTGAGCGTCCAAAGACCGCCCCCGATCAGGGCCATCCAACCACGCGGTGCCATGGCGCGAAATCTCGCGCCGGAACCGCGCGGGTCAACGAGGAGCGACGTGGGCACCACTGCCGCCGCAAACGGATCCGCCCCTCGCCACTGGCTCGCGCGGGTCGGGCTGACCACCCCGGAACGCCGGGCGTGGGCGATGTACGACTGGGCCGTGTCGGCAATGCAGACAACGGTCATGGTCGCCGTCTTCCCGATCTTCTTCGTGAAGGTGGCCGGGGCGAACACGACGCCGGCCGACGCCACGTCCTCGCTCGCGACGGCGAATGCGGTGGCGCTCATCATCATGACGCTGTTGTCGCCGCCCATGGGGGCGATCGCCGACTACTTCGCGGTGAAGAAGCAGATGCTCGTGGTGTTCACCGTGATCGGCGTGGCGGCCTGCGCGGGCATGTTCTTCATCGAGCGGGGCGACCTCACGCTGGCGTGGTGGCTCTTCCTGTTCGCCCTGGTGGGCGGCACGGGCTGCATGGTGCCGTACGAGGGGTTGTTGCCGCACCTGGCGCCACCCGAGGAGGTGGATCGCGTCTCGACGGCGGGCTACGCGCTGGGCTACGTGGGCGGCGGCGTGTTGCTCGCGCTCAACCTGGCGTGGATCCAGAAGCCCGAGTGGTTCGGCCTGCCGCACGGCGAGGGACTCACCCCCGCGCAGGCGACGTTGCCGGCGCGCCTCGCCTTCCTGTCGGTGGCCGCGTGGTGGGCGCTCTTCTCGATCCCGATCCTGCGCCGCGTGAAGGAGCCGCCCCGCTCGCGCGAAGCCGACGAGGCCACGACGGCCTACTCGTGGGTCGACCCGTTCCGGCGCCTGATCGAGACGTTCCGGGAACTGCGCAGCTTCCGCAACCTGTTCCTGATGCTCATCGCGTTCATGCTCTACAACGACGGCATCCAGACGATCATCAAGATGGCCACGGCGTACGGAACCGAGATCGGCATTCCGTCGGGGGCCCTGATCGCCAGCATCCTCGTGGTGCAGTTCGTGGGCATCCCCTGCACCTTCCTCTGGGGGGCCATCGCGGACCGGATCGGGGCCAAGCGGTCGGTGTTCATCGGCCTGTTCGTCTACACGGTCATCTCGATCATCGGGTACTACATGAAGACGGCCACCGACTTCCTCATCCTCGCCGGGCTCGTGGGGTTGGTGCAGGGGGGCACGCAGGCGCTCTCGCGCTCGATGTTCTCGAGCATGGTGCCGCCGCACAAGTCGGGCGAGTTCTTCGGGTTCTTTTCCGTGTTCGAGAAATTCGCGGGGATCTTCGGCCCGGCACTCTTCTCGCTCGTGATCATGCTCACGGGGACGAGCCGGGGAGCGATCATCTCGGTCATCGCCTTCTTCATTGCGGGGGCGGCCGTGCTGGCGCGCGTGAACCTGGCCGATGGGGTGACGGCGGCGCGCGCGGCCGAAGCGGGACTACGCGGGCGCTGACGCGGGTGGGAGGAAATCGCCCACGAGGTCCCAGTGCCATGCGTCGCGCCGCTCACCGGTCCGCGGGTCCTTGAGCGGCTTGTGCTGGAGTCGTCGCTCCGGCAGGCCGGCCTGGCGTCCCCACGCCACGAGCCGTGCGCGATCGGTACTCACGAGGTGCGCCATGGGATGGCCGCGCCACACATGGCGATGCAGCCAGAGTCCCCCGTCCATGGCGTGAATCATGCCGTCCTTGCGATGCGCGAACTCGCGCCACGCCGGCGTGGCGCTGCCGAGCGGCTCCGCGGCGGCGGGCTGTCGGTGAGCGGCCTCGTCGTTCATGCGAGACGGCCGGCTACTGGCAGTCGACCTGACCCTCGACCGTGGCCGGGGTGACGGGCGAGACCGGACCCCAGAACACGGCACACGTGATCGGAAAGGCCAACGGATGCACACCGGTGGCCGACCACCCCATGGTGCTCGACTCGGTGATCGTGATCGTGACCCCGGGTGAGTGCAGGAAGTTCAGGAAGCTGGTGTTCGGCGCGTAGAAGTTCTTCTCGAGAAAGTAGTCCTCCTGAGCCACCGACAGGGTCCGGAGGTCCTGCTTGATGGAGGCCGAGTAGGTCATCGACTTCGTGCGGCTGAACTTCGGGATGGCCAGCGCGGCCAATACCCCGATGATCACCACCACCATCAAGATCTCGATCAGGGTAAAGCCACGTCGCGACATCAACGCTCTCCGGGAACCATACGACTGGTGCTCCATAGCCCTCCCTAGGGCAACCCCGGGGCCACCCGAAGATCAGGCAACGAAAATCATGGCCAAGTGACTGTGCCGTAATGGAGTATGTAACAAACTGACCAGAAAATATACAGTGTCAACGCAACTGTAATTGTGGAGAAAACTGGCGAAACGCAACAGTTTCCCCTGTGACGCGCCTCACGCCTGCGCGCCTGGTCGACTCCCCTAGTGCTTGGCGTCGACCCAGTTGTCGCCCGTCCCGATGTCCACGACGAGAGGGACCGCGAGCTCCGCCGCGCCCTCCATGGCCTCGCGCACGAGCGCCCGGAGGGCGACCAGTTCACCGGGGGGCGCTTCGAACACGAGTTCGTCGTGCACTTGCAGGAGCATGCGGGCCGCGAGGCCCTGCGTGGCCAGCGCGGCATCCACGCGCAACATCGCCCGCTTGATCAGGTCGGCCGCCGAGCCCTGGATGGGCGCATTCGTCGCCACGCGCTCGCCGAAGGCGCGCATGTTGAAGTTCCGGTCCTTGATCTCGGGGATGTAGCGACGGCGGCCGAAGATGGTCTCCACGTACCCCTGGTCCTTCGCGGTCTCCACGGCGCCATCGAGCCACGCGCGCACGCCGGCGAAGCGCTGGAAGTAGGTCTCGATGAAGGCCTTCGCATCGGCGTGGTCGATCTTCAGCTGGCGCGACAGCGCGTGGGCGCCCTGCCCGTAGATCGTCGCGAAGTTGATGGTCTTCGCACGCGCGCGCATCTCGGGCGTCACGTGGTCGAGCTCCACGCCGAAGATGACCGACGCCGTCTGCTTGTGGATGTCGCCACCGGCGCGAAACGCCGCCACGAAGGCCGGGTCGCCCGAGAGGTGCGCGAGCAATCGCAGCTCGATCTGCGAGTAGTCGGCCACCAGGAACTGCCAGCCGGCCTGCGGCACGAAGCCCCGTCGGATGTCCTTGCCGAGTTCGGAGCGCACCGGAATGTTCTGCAGGTTCGGGTCGCTCGATGACAGGCGCCCCGTCGCCGCGACGGTCTGGCTGAAGTTCGTGTGCAGGCGGCCGGTGCGCGGGTGCACGAGCCGCGGGAGCGTGTCGAGGTAGGTGTTCTCGAGCTTTGCCAGCTCGCGATAGTCCATGAGCAGGGCAGGCACCTCGTGCCCCTGCTCGGCGAGTTCCTGCAGTACCGAGGCATCGGTGGACGGCCCAGTGGCCGTCTTCTTGAGCACCGGCAGCTTCAGCTTCTCGAACAGGATCACGCGGAGTTGCGGGTTGGAGTTCACGTTGAACACCTCGCCCGCCGCCGCGTGGAGGGCCCGTTCCGCCGCCTCTCGCTCCGCCTGGAACCGTGTCTTGAGCGACGCGAACCAGGCAAGGTCGATCGCGATCCCCGTCCACTCCATGTCGGCGAGGACGCGCAGGAGCGGCAGTTCGAGGCCATGGAACAGGGCGTCGTGCGGTGCCACCTGCGGCGCGAACAGGTCGCGCAGGCGGAGCGCCATGTCGGCGTCCTCGCACGAGTAGTCCCGCGCCAGCTCCACGGGCACCTCGGCAAAGGAGATCTGCTTCTTCCCCTTGCCGGTGACCTCGTCGTACGCGGTCATGCGGTGGGCGAGGAAGGTCAGCGCGAGCATGTCGAGCCCGTGTGACCGGCGTCCCGGATCCAGGAGGTAGCTCGCGAGCATCGTGTCGAAGTCGATCCCCCGCAACGTCACGCCGGCACGTCGCAACACGAGCAGGTCGAACTTCAGGTTCTGCCCGATCTTGGGGAGCGTCGCGTCCTCGAGCACGGCGCGCAGCCCGGCGCAGGCCGCGCTCGCGAGCGGCGGAAGGTTGCGCACGGCCGCGTCGGCGAGCGGATCCGGCATCAACTCGCCCTGCGAGGGACGCGGACCGCGGTGCGTGAACGGGAGGTAGTACGCCTCGCCGGGGGCGAGTGCGATGGAGATGCCCACCAGGTTGGCGCGCATCGGATCGACGGCGATGGGAGCGTCCACGTCGCTCTCGGTCTCCGTATCCACCGACATGAAGCCCGTCGCGCGCACGCGCGCCACCAGCGCATCGAGGGTGGTGACGGAGTCGACGAGCGCGTACTGCAGCGGAACCGCCGGCGCCGCGCGCACGCTGCGCGCCAACCTGGTGGGCATCTCCATCGCACTCGCCCCCGGCGAGGCGTACTACCT
>JANLSF010000793.1:0-3566 GCA_031362285.1 Gemmatimonadota bacterium
CGCGCATGCGGGTCGGCGGCAAGGCCCGACTGGTCTGTCCCGCCGAGATGGGCTATGGCGACCAGGGCGCGCCGCCGCTCGTGCCGGGCGGCGCCGTCATCATCTTCGAGATCGAACTGGTCGAGATCGTCCGCGGGTAGCGGAGCGGCAGCGGCCCCTCTTGCCGCGGCCTCCCGGCCGCGCGAGAATACGCCGCAACGGAGCGCACCCGCATGGGCAGAATCGAGTTCACCGAGAACTACACGGACCTGTCGTCGAGTCGCGGGTTCCAGTTCAAGTTCTTCTGCGAAAAGTGCCGCAGCGGGTACCTGTCCACTTTCAAGACGAACTCCCTCGGCGCCATTTCCGCCGCCGCCAGCGCGGTCTCGTCACTGCTGGGCGGGATGTTCGGCGGCGCGGCCCGCGGTGCCGAGGAGTTGCAGTCGCTCGTGGCAGGCCCACAGCACGACGCGGCGCTCCGCGAGGCGGTGGAGGAAATCCGTCCCCTCTTCAAGCAGTGCACGCGGTGCGGCAACTGGGTGTGCGAACCGGTCTGCTGGAACCACAAGGCGGGACTCTGCGAGAATTGCGCCCCCGATCTCGACGAGGAGGTCGCGGCCGCTCAGGCGCAAGCCTCGAAGGAGCAGGCGATCGAGAAGTCCCGCGCCGTGGACCTGCTCGGCGGTCGCGACATGGGCGCCGTCGTCGGCGTCCTGTGCGCCAACTGCGGGTCGAAGACGGGCGGCGCGAAGTTCTGCCCGGACTGCGGGACGGCAACGGCGCGCAAGACGACCTGTGCGAGTTGCGGGGCGGTGGCGGACGGGCATCCGAAGTTCTGCCCGGAGTGCGGCAAGCCGATGGCGTGACGTCGTGCCCGGCGGTGACGGTCCGGCGCGCCCTCAGCGCGCCGGTCGCACCACCGACTCGCCCACCGGCGTGGTGCCGGCGCTCCCGAAGACCGCCAACGTCAGCCGTCCATCGAGGAACGAGGCGAGGTCGTCGCCGAACAGCCGCACCCGTCCGCTGCCCGATGTCATGCCCGGGCCGAGCACGCGCGCGAGCACGCGGCTCGGCGCGGTCCGGCCCGCGCTGGCCGCGTCGTACCGCCGCAGGACCACCGCCTGCACGGTCCCCGCCGATCGTCCGGCGAGACGCACGACGTAGCGCAGCTCGCTCGTGGTCGGGTCGAAGGTGAAGGTCCCCGCGGCCGATGCGGCGGTCGGGCCCACGCGGACCGAGAACGCCTCGACACCTGGCGCGCGGCCGTTCACGAGCGCCGGCGTGGTCGGAGGAGGCCGGCGTCGGCGTCCCGCCTGCTCGAACGCGTACGCAAACGACACGAGCCGCACGTCGGCGTTGGGGCGACCCAGCAGTTCGAGTCCCGTCGGCAGTCCGTCGGCCGTGAAGCCGGCCGGCATCGTGAGCGCGGGCAGCCCGGTCTGCGACGACAGCGCGCAGGTGGTGCCCAGCTGCGGGTCACCCACCAGGACGGGCTTGCGCGTGCTCGTGGGATAGGCGAGCGCGTCGAGGTTGAGGCTGTCCATGAGCGCCAGGATGCGCGAGCGCAACTGCGATTGGCGCGCCAACGCCTTCCGGCGCGACTCCGACTCGCGCGTCGCCACGGTGTCGCGGGCGCGGAAGCGTGCCTCCATCGACTGGTCGAACAGGCCGCGATCGAGGATCTCGGTGAGGGACTGCACCGGCGCATCGCTCGCGCGCGCCAGGTAGTCGGCCAGCTGGAAGCGGAGCTCGAGGGGAATGACGCTCGTCCCGGCGATCACCTCGTCGAAGTCGCGCATCTCCACCTCCACCACCTCGGCGCCCAATGCCCGGAGGCTCAGGGCGGCGGCGCGAACCGTGTCCGCGATGTCCGGCTCGGCATCGCGGAAATACGGCCGGAAGATCCCGATGCGCGCCCCGCGCAGCGCGTCGCTGCGGAGCGCCTCGACAAACCGCGGAGCCGGTTGCCCTGCCATCGCCGCCGTGGCGGGATCGTCGGGGTCCGCGCCAATCGTCACGTCGAGCGCGAGGGCGAGGTCCATCACCGTGCGGGCCAGGGGACCGGCCACGTCCTGCGTGAGCGCCAGGGGCACGATCCCCGCGCGGCTCACGGTGCCCTGCGTGGGGCGCAGCCCGAAGAGCGCCGCGAACGCCGCGGGATTGCGTATCGACCCGCAGGTGTGGGTTCCCCATCCCACGGCCGCTAAGCTCGCGGCCACCGCCGCGCCCGTGCCACCGCTCGACCCGCCAGGGCATCGCGCCGGGTCGTACGGATTGAGCGTCTGCCCGCCAAGCGAGGAGACCGACGTGATGCCCGAGGCCAGCTCGTGCAGGTTGGTCTTGCCGAGAATCACCGCCCCCGCCTCGCGCAACCGGCGGACGATGAAGCCATCGCGCCTGGGCACGTGCGTGGCGAGGGCAAGCGACCCGCCGCTCGTGGCCAGCCCCTGCGTGTCATAGTTGTCCTTGAGCACGACCGGGATGCCGTGCAGCGGACCGCGCAGCCGACCGGCGCGTCGCTCGGCGTCCAGCGCGGCTGCATCAGACCGGGCGTGCGGGTTGAGCCGGATCAGGCTGTTGAGCGCCGGGCCGGCGTGGTCATACGCCGCGATGCGGGCCAGGTACGCGTCGGTGAGCGACGCCGAGGTCAACGAGCCGGCGCGCATGGCCGCCTGCAAATCGGTGATCGACAGCTCGACCGGGTCGAAGCGCACCACGGGACGCTCGCGCCCCGGCGTGGCACGTCGCTGGGCCCCGGCCGGAACGGCCGATAGCCATGCCGCGGCGAGGGCCACCATCATCCGGCCGCTCATCAGCGCACCTGCTTCGACGTGATCACGGTCCAGTCGTCCGCGCCGTGCCCCGCGGCGAGCCAGGCTTCCATGCTGGCCGCGATGGCCGGGGCGACCACCAGCTCCGCGTTCCCCGCCGCGGCGCCCTCCTGCATGAGCCGGAGGTCCTTCCGCGCCATGGCAAGCGTCCACGAAGGGTCGGCGTAGTTGACGGTGAGCAGGCGCTGCAGCCGCGCCCCCATCATGGCCCCGGGATTGAAGATCTCGAGCAGGCGACCGACGTCGGACTGCGGCAGACCGAGCCCACGCGCGAGCGACAGTGTGTCGGAGAGCGCCGTGCTGATGATGATCAGCAGGTGGTTGCCGAGCAGCTTGAGTCCCGCGGCGTGCGCCGCGTCGGGGCCCAGGTACACGAGGGTCCCGGTCATCTTCTCGAGGTGCGGCTTCAGCGGCTCGAAGATGGCCGGGTCGCCCGAGGCGAGCATCAATCCGGTGGCATTGAGCGCGTTGGGCGGTCCCATGAACACCGGCGCGTGCAGGAAGCGGAACCCGCCGGCGGTCCACGCCGCCACGCGCACCCGGGTTGCCGCCGGCGCGGTGGTCGTGTGGTCGATGATGTGGGCGCCCGCGCCGAGCCCGGGCCGCGCCCGCTCGAGCGCCTCGTCCACCGTGGCGTCGTCAACAAGACACAGATGGACCCGTTCAGCTCCGCGCACGGCCTCCGCGGGCGAATCGAAGGCCCTCGCGCCCGCCGCCGCGAGGGCCTGCGCACGGGCCGGGGTGCGGTTCCAGACG
>JANLSF010000811.1:0-9976 GCA_031362285.1 Gemmatimonadota bacterium
CCGTGCTGCTCGCCTTCGCGGTGCTGATCGAGACGTGGCGACGGGTGGTCGCCGCGTGGGGTGGAGCGCTCGGGCGGCTCGACGCGTCGCACATCTGGTTCGTGTCGAACCTGGGACGTTGGATTCCGGGCAAAGTGTGGCAGATCGGCGCGATGGCGGGGCTGGCCGAGCGTGCCGGCGTTTCGGCTGTGGCCGCCACCGGCGCCAGCCTCGTCGTCAACCTGGTGAACCTCGTGGCCGGCGGCGCGGTGGTGCTCGCGGCGGCCGTCTCGGGGGTGAACGTCGTCGGGGCCTCCGGGGTCGACGCCCGCGGCGTCGTCATCGGCGCCACCGTGATCGTCGGTGCACTCGCGGCCAGCCCGTTCGTGATTCCGCGCGCGGCCGCGTGGGTTGCGCGCCTCATGGGGCGCGCCGATCCCGGGACGCAGGTACCGGCCGCCTCGATCGCCCTCGCGTTCGGAGGATGCGCCGTGGGATGGGTGTTGTACGGACTCGGCTTCTGGGCGCTCTCGAGCGCGATCAGCGAGGGAACCATCACGATGGGCCCGCTCGCCGCCATCGCCGTCTACACCGCCTCGTATCTCTTCGGTTACCTTATGCTGTTCGCGCCGGGCGGCTTGGTGTTCCGTGAGGCGATGCTCGTCACCATCATGACGCAGCTTCACCTGGCGGGCGCGACGGAGGCCGCAGTGCTCGCGGTGCTGTCGCGGATCTGGATCACGATCATCGAGGTCGTTCCCGGCCTCCTCTTCCTGTTTCGCCGCCCGCCGGCGGCCTCGCCCCCTCCTCGCTGATGTCCGCACCTGCAACGACGACGGACCTTCCGGCGCCGCGTGGCCAGGGCTGGTGGGCCGCACTCGCATGCGCCGCCGCCACGCTGACCCTCGCCTGGCCGGCACTCCTGGGTCGCTTCCTGGTGAATCCGCGCAGCGACCAGTACATCGCCGGCTACGCGTTCCGCGAGTTTGCGGCGGCGAGCCTGAAGGCGGGGCAGGGGTTTCCCGAGTGGAATCCCTACCTGTTCGGCGGCATGCCGTACATCGCCGCCATGCACGGGGACATCTTCTATCCTACTTTCCTCCTGCGCCTGGTGCTCCCCACCGACGTGGCGATGACCTGGGGGTTCGTGCTGCACCTCTGGCTCGCCGGGATGGCGACGTACGCCTTCCTGCGCGTGGCCGGCGTCAGCTTCGGGGGCGCGCTCGTCGGCGGCCTCGCCTACCTCATGAGCGGCCCGATCGCGAGCTACGCGTCGCCGGGGCACGACGGCAAGTTGTTCGTCTCGGCGCTCTTCCCGGTCGTGCTCCTGCTGCTGCACCTGGCCATCCGCGAGCGGAAGCAGTGGAGCTGGGGCGCGCTGGCGCTCGTCATCGGCCTCGCCGTGCTCTCGCCGCACCCGCAGTTGCTCGAGTACCTGCTGCTGGCCGGCGCTTCCTACGGCATCTACCTGCTCCGCGCCCGCGGCGCGACCGGGGTGCGAGTCGACGCGCGCACCGCCTGGATCGACACCGCCAAGGGGATCGGCGCGGCCGCCATCGGGGCGCTGATCGGCATGGTGCAGTTCTGGCCGGTGCGGGAGTACGTGCGCTGGTCGCCGCGCGCCGCCGGCGGCGTGAGCAGCGGCTACGACCACGCGATCTCGTACTCGTTTCCGCCCGAGGAGTTGATCAACACCGCACTGCCGCAGTTCAGCGGCATCCTCGACCAGTACTGGGGTCGCAACGGCATCCACTTCCACAGCGAGTACCTGGGAATCGGCGTGCTGGCGCTCGCCGGACTGGCCTTTGCGCGCGACACCCGTCGCTCGCTCACCTGGTACCTCGCGGGGTTGCTCGTGGTGAGCGTGCTCTGGGCACTCGGCGGCTACACGCCGTTCTACCAGCTCATCTACGCCGTCGTCCCGGGCAGCACGTTCTTCCGTGCACCGTCCACGATCATCTTCATCGCGGCCTTCGCCGTGAGTGCGCTCGCGGGACTTGGCGCCGAGCGGCTGCTGGACCGCGGGTGCCCGTCGCGCTGGATGCTCGGCTGGCCGATCTTCGGGGCAGTCCTCGGGCTGCTGGCCCTGTCCGGCGGGCTGGCCAACTTCGGCAACGCCGTCACCGGCGGCCAGCGCTACGAGCTCATCCTCGAGAACGCCGGCGCCCTCGCGGCCGGCGCGGTGCGCATGCTCGTCCTGCTGGCCGCCGTCGTCGCCCTGGCGGTGGGTGTCGCGCGCGGTCGCTTGCGCGGCCGCACGGCCCTGCCGATCCTCGGCCTCCTCGTCGTGGGCGACCTCTGGATCGTGGAGCGGCAGTACTGGCCATTCAGCGAACGGGCCAGCGTGCTGTATGCGAGCGACGTCACCGTCGACTTCCTGAAGCGCCAGCGCGAGCCGGCGCGCGTGCTCGCGCTCAACCTGGGCGAGGGCGCGGCCCCCCGCGACCCGTTCCTGCGCGGCGATGCCCTCATGACGCACCGCATCCGCGGCGTGCTCGGCTACCATGGCAACGAGCTGGGGCGGTACCAAAAGCTGTACGGCGCCGACGAAGGCATGAAGCAGGTGGCGAACCCCAACTTCTGGGCGCTCTCGAACACGCGCTTCCTGCTCACCAGCGCGAGCAAGCCCGTGTTTCCGGGGATGACGCTTGCCGCCGGACCGGTACGGAATGCGGCCGGATCCATCGTGTACCTGTGGAAGATGCCGGGGGACAATCCGGCCGCATGGGTCACCCCCGCGATCGTCAAGGCGACCGACGAGCAGGCGCTGGCCACCGTGCTGGACGCGCGCTTCGACGTTCGGACGGTGGCCGTGTTCGAGAGCGACGCACCGGTCGTGTCGGTGCCGCTCAAGGAGCTGCCGAGGCCGATCGCGATCACGGTGGCCGCCACCGCCTGGCAGCCGGGGAAGATCGCGCTCACCCTGTCGGCGCCGGCACCAGCCGGGAGCGCCCTGATGGTGTCGGAGAACTACTACCCGGGCTGGCGCGCGCTCGTGAACGGCCAACCCGTCACCGCGTCGCGGGCGGACGTCTCGCTGATCGGCGTTCCGCTGCCTGCGGGGGCCACGCAGGTCGAACTCACGTTCGCCAGCGATACGGTGGCGACCGGGAAGCGGCTCTCGCTGCTCGGCCTGCTGCTGGGCGTCGCGTGGCTCGGCGCCGGGGTGTTCGCGCGCCGGAGGACGGACCATGCCTGAGACGGCTCCCATGAAGGCACTGGTCATCGTGCCCACGTACAACGAGCGCAGCAACCTGCCGAAGATGCTCGAGTGGATCCTGGTGCAGGGTCCCGAGTTCGAGGTGCTGGTGGTGGACGATGGCTCACCCGACGGCACGGGCGCGCTCGCCGATGAGGCCGCCGCGCGGGACCCGCGCGTCCACGTGATGCACCGAGCGAGCAAGCTGGGCCTTGGCACCGCCTACCTGAACGGGTTCGCGTGGGCGCTGAAGCGCGACTACACGCACATCCTGGAGATGGACTGCGACTTCTCGCACGACCCGAACCACCTTCCGAAGTTCCTCGAGGCGGCGCGGGAGACCGGTGCCGACGTCGTCCTGGGATCGCGGTACCGACATGGGAAGGTGACGGTCGTCAATTGGCCGATGCGGCGGCTGCTTCTGTCGTATGCGGCCAACCTGTATGCGCGGGCAGTCACCGGGCTCCCGCTCGACGACTCGACGGGGGGGTTCAAGTGCTTCGCCCGGCGGGTACTCGAGGCGATCCCGCTGACTGAGGTGAAGTCGAACGGCTACGCCTTCCAGATCGAGATGAGCTTCCGGGCGTGGCGAAAGGGGTTCACGATCATCGAGATCCCGATCGTCTTCACCGACCGGACGGAAGGGGAGTCCAAGATGTCGAAGAAGATCGTGCGAGAAGCGGTCTGGATGGTCTGGCGACTCCGGTACTGGCGCATCCGCGGATGGCGCTGATCCCCCCAGTGCGCGTCCCCAAGCCGCGCCCTCCCGCGTGGGCCGGACGCCGGTTCTGGAAGATGAGCGGGTCGGGCAACGACTTTGTCTTCATTGACGCGCGCGCGGAGCCGGCCGGCGCCCTCGCGACGCCGGAACTGATCGCCAGGCTCTGCGAACGACGCACGGGGATCGGGGCCGATGGGCTGGTGCAAATCCGGCCGTCGTCGGTGGCCACGATCGGCATCGACTACTGGAATAGCGACGGATCGCTGGCCTCGCTGTGCGGAAACGCGACGCTGTGCGCAACTCGACTGGCCGTGATGCTGCAGGCCGCCGAGGGTGGCCCGGCCGGGTTCACGATCGAGACCGGTGCCGGAGTGGTGGCGGCCCGGATGGTGGAGGGGACCCCGGAGTTCGACCTTGCGCCGGTGACCGATATCCAGCCAGCGTTCGGAGCCCCTCTGGCGGCTGGGGAGAGCCGGATCGGGTTCGTGCTCGCCGGGGTCCCTCATCTGGTTGCCCTGGTGGAGGGGTCCGGTGGGGCCGACGGGGTGGCTCCGGGGGCACGCGGGCCGGGCCTTCGAAACCACCCCTCGCTGGCGCACGGGGCCAACGTGAATTGGGTGGGCCGACGGGGACCCGACCTCTGGGCGATGCGGACGTACGAACGAGGCGTGGAGGGGGAGACGCTCGCGTGCGGGACCGGGGCCGTGGCCACGGCAATCCTGCTGCACCTGTGGGGGCTGGCCGGCGATCTGGTGCCGCTCGAGACGAGGTCCGGCCGGATCGTGACGGTTCAGCTGCGCCGAGACCCGCTCGGCGCCTGGCGGCCGACCCTTCGCGGAGAAGGGCGGATGGTGTTCGAGGGGACGTTCGCGGACGTCTGATCGGCCCGGCTTGCCCTCGATGTCGGCGTGGAGAACTTCGTGAGGCGCCTGACCTTATGTGGATACTGAGGTCACGCTGTATAGAGTGAACCACCACAACGACTTACTATAATCAATACTCCCGGGATGATGGCATTCGAGCGGGGCATTCTCCACTCTTACAGTTTACATAATACATCTTATACGAACTAGTGGTGACAGCACTGGCGTCTTAGTGGCGCTTATCGAGGCCCCCTATTGGCGGCCGGCTGGGCTGCGAGCCCCCGCAAGACGGCGACCACAGAACGGCGACCACAGAACGGCCGCTCCGCGAGTCACGGCGTGGACCCGAACATCGGGTCGGAGAGTCCGATCTGGCGACGGCAACGTGGGCCTTCTGGCCGGCTCGAACATGGAGCGCCTGGCCGACCAATGGGCCGGATCGGGCGACAGAGGGTCAGCCGGTCTGACGCCGGCCGGACCCCCGACCCAAGAAAACGAGGGGCGCCCCGAATGATCGGAGCGCCCCTCTCCGGCTGGACCCCTTGGGCCCGGCCGTTCAGCCTCGTGCGCTAGTTGGCGGTCGCCGACTCCAGCTCGCCAAGCCGCACCCGAGCCTCCGCCTGCCGAGTGGACTCCAGATTCTGGACGATGAGCTTCCACAGCTTGATGGCCTCGGCCGGGTTGTTCGCCAGTTGCCAGGCCCGGGCACCCTCGGCCTGGAAGCTCTCGCGCTCGCTCCCCTCGGTCGCCAGCGAGGCCGCCTTCACGTAGGCCTTCGCGGCATCGGCGTACTTTTTCTGGTCAATGAGCCCGGAGGCGACCATCCCCTGAACCGAGGCCGAGAGGGTCGACGGCGCGTTCACCGACGCCGCCTCGAGGACCTTGATCCCCTCGCCGAACTTCCCCGTCTGGTAGTGCACCTGCGCCAGGAGGATCGCGGCCAGCGTCCCCGAGATGGTGCCATGGTAGCGCGGCAGCATCTTCTCGAGGTCGGCCTGGGCCAAGGGCAGGTTGCCCGAGGCGACCGACCGTTGGGCCTCGAAGTAGGCCTTGCCGGCGGCGGTCTCCTTGTTCATTTCGGCGTCGCGCCAGAAGAACCAGCCGGCAGCCGCAGCCACCAGCACGGCGGCTCCGATGCCCACGGCCCTGGTGTTGAGCCGCATCCAATCGATGGCGTTGTCCAGCGCGTCGTCGCCAGCGCTGCTCGCCTTGGTGTTCATGGGAACTGTCATGCGTCGGGTAGTGAGTGGGTCAGCTAAAGCCTTTGAAAATCGCCGCTTCCGCGCCGTAGGGCAAGCGGGGCCCCTCAATCAGTACCGTCGTGGCGCCGACACTCGGGACACATGTCCCGTCTTCGCGCTGCCCCAAGCCCCCGGTCCCTGTCGTGGCCGACCCTCCTGATCGCCTGTTTGGCGGTCGTGGCGGGCCCCGCCGTGGTGGGCGCCCAAGGGGCGGCCTCCGGTGGCATGTCGGTACGCGTCACGGTGCTGGATCCCGTGCCTCCCGTGGCACTGGCCGACGCCGCGCGCCCTCCCCTGCTGGCGCGTGACCCCGTGACCGGGCGCCTGGAACTGCGCGTGTCGCTGGCGTCGGTGGTCCCGCTCGAGGCCAGCATTCGCGCCTGCCGCGGAGACCCGGCCGATTGTCGCTCGACCAGCGTCGCGGTGCGCGCGAGCGCCGACGAGCCACTCCTCCGCGTTCCCATCGACGACCGGCTGCAGGCGTGGCCCGGCGGATTCGAGGTCCGGTTCCTGTCGCGAACCGGGGACGCCGAAACGACCGCGATTGCGGTGGTCTCGGCGAGTCACCTGCGCGCGGTTGTCCGGGCGACGGCGTTGAGCGCCGCCCTCGCGTCGTGGACGGTCGCGCGCGCCGGTCGGCTGCTCCAGTAGCGGCTCGCGTTACCGCTTGAGGGCCGGCGGCGGCAGCGTGTCCGGGTACGACCCGGTCACGATAATGCGCCATCCTCCGCGCGTCCGCACGAACAGCCGTTCGGAGATGCCGGTGGACGCCACGCCCCGATTCACCCCGATGTAGCGATAGCGCCCGTATGCGAGGCCCCTCGACAGTGGCCAGACGCGCAGGTCGTTCGCGATCAGCGTATCGGGCCAGGTGGTCGTGGTCCGGGCGGACCACCCCTCCCATCCGGTCTCGACCTCACGGAGGCCGATGCGCGTCAGCGTTGGCACCTGCGCGTACGTCGCGAGGTACCGGTCGCGATCTCGCTTGTGAATCGCGTCGATGTTGTCGCGGAACACGGCCAGCGCCTCGGCCGAGTCGCGGGCACTCGCCGAGCGGAAAGTCGGGCTTGCGGGCGGCCCGAGCGCCCGGGTGAGCGCGAGGGTGGCCACGGCCCCCGCGCCCATCCCGATGACGATCAGGACGAACGGCGGGACCGACCCGCGGCGTCGACGTTGGAATGACATGGGATCCTCGTTCGAGTTTCGGTGCGCACAGCCTCGCCATATTCTACCGACGGGGCCGCGACGCACGGGGCGCGGCTCCCCTTCCCCCGTCCCGGTCCTTCGACTCATGCACCGTTCGCGCATTGCCTGGGGCGTGCTCAGCACGGCCCACATCGGCCAGGCCCTCGTGAACCCGGCCATCCGGGCGTCGCGCAATGGCACGCTGCACGCGGTGGCGAGCCGGGACGCGGGACGCGCCGCGCAGTTCGCCATCGACGGCCACTTCGTGTCGTCGCATGGCCGGTACGAGGCGTTGCTCGAGGACCCGGCGGTGGACGCGGTGTACATCCCGCTGCCCAACGCCCTCCACCACCCATGGACCATCCGCGCAGCCGAGCACGGCAAGCACGTGCTGTGCGAGAAGCCGCTGGCGATGACCGCGCAGGAGTGCCTGGAGATGACCGCCGCCGCGCGCGCCAACGGCGTGCTGCTGATGGAGGCGTTCATGTATCGCTTCCATCCGCGCACCGCGCAGCTGGTCGAGCGGGTGCGCGCCGGCGCGATCGGCGAGCCGCGGGTGATCCGGAGCGCGTTCACGTTCCGGCTGCAACGGCCGGACAACATTCGCCTGAGCGCCGAACTCGGAGGCGGCGCGCTCATGGACGTGGGCTGCTACTGCGTGAACGTGAGTCGCACCCTGCTGGGGATGGAGCCCGTGGAGGTGCAGGCGTGGGCGCGCTTCGGTGCGTCGGGCGTCGATACGGAGCTGCAGGGGGCGCTCCGCTTCCCGACCGGCGCGGTGGCGCAGTTCGATTGCGCGCTGACGCTCGAACGTCGCGAGATGGTCGAGGTGGTCGGTTCGGAGGGATCACTCAGCATCGAGCCTGCCTTCCTGCCGGACGTAGGAGAGGCCTTGATCCACGAGCGGAAGGCCCGCACGTCGAGCGCGCTCGTCGTGCCGGGGGTGAACCAGTACCAGTTGATGGTCGAGCACTTCGCCGATGTCGTGCTCGAGCGCCGCGCCGGCCGCGTCGCGGACGTGCGTTATCCGGGCGAGGAGGCGGCGGCGAATATGCGGGTCATCGAGGCGCTGTATCGGTCGGCGCGTGAGCGGGGACGCCCGGTGCCGGTCGCCCCCTGAGGAGCAGCGTCATGAGCGCCACGACGATGATGCCGAACACGGTGAGCACGGCGTCGGCGAGCACGGTCCCGCGCGCCCCCAGGTCGCGAAAGCGGCTCCCCTGTCCGTCGAGCCAGGTCACGAGGCTGATCGCCTGGTTGGAGACCGCCACGAACAGCGTGAACGTCGTGGCCACCGCGCGTCCCTTGCCGACGAACTCGAGGATGAAGCCGGCGAAGGCGGCCATCGTGACGCCGTTGGCGAAGCGATACGCAAGCGAGCCGACGATGAACGTCGTGGGCGTGAGCGACGAGGCGGCCATGGCGAAGGCCGCCAGGGCGGTGACACCGGCGGCCAGGCAGTAGGCCAACCGTCGGTTGAGGCGGTCCGCGAGAAAGCCGCCGAGGATCGCACCGACGGCGGCCACGAGGCCCCCGGCCAGCCCGTCCACCAGCTCGACGACGTGCTCGCTCGCACCGTACGCCGGCGCCAGTCCCGAGAGGAGGTTCACGAGCGCGCCGCAACCGACCGGCGCCGCGCAGAAGACGAGCCCGGTCCAGCCTTCGCGGCTGCGGACGGTGGCCCACAGGTCGCGCACCACGCCGGTGAATCGTTCGATCACGCGGGCGATCGGCGCCGCCGCGCGCGTCACGCTCGGCGCGTGTGGTGGCTCCGGCGCCACGAACAGCCCCGCCGCGGCCGTGGCGATCGTGATGCCGACAACGATGAGGCCGGCGGCGGAGGTCGAGACGTTGCTCTGGAGCCAGATGGGGAGCGCGCCGAGCACGCCGATACCGCCGACGTTGCCGGCCATCTTGAAGCCGGCGGCGCGTCCCTTGTCGCCCGGCGCCGAGGTGAGCGCCATCAGGGCGTCCACGGCCGACGACGTGGTGGCCGCGCCCACCTGCGCGCCCACGATGAGCATCGTGTAGGGGCCCAGGTGATGCACCGGATCAGGAAAGAGGACGAGCGCGCCGAGGAAGGCCGCCGTGATCGCCGTCGCGATGAAGTACCAGGTGCGCTTGGTCAGGACGAGGTCGAGCAGCGGCACCCAGAGCGCCTTGTAGCCATGCGGCAGGAAGCCGACGGCCGACACCGCGGCGATCTGCGCGATCGAGAGCCCTTGCCGGGCCAACCAGTACGGAATCGCGATCTGGAGGAGCCCGACGGCCGCGCCGAAGGGCAATTCGATGACGCCGAAGACGACCGGATGCGTGTAGCGACGCGATGCGCTGGCTGCCATGGGGGCAAGGTGCAGCGCGGACCGGCGAACGGCGAGAGCGCAGGCGGTGCCGCCGAGAGGCCCGATGGGCGAGATTGAAGGACTCAAACCACCGGATATCGCGTGTCATTCGCGTCGCTCAATCTGCACCCCAGCCTCCAGAAGGGGCTCAAGGACCTTGGCTTCACCCGTCCCACCCCCATCCAGGCGGATTCGATCCCGCCGGCGCTGGAGGGGCGCGACGTGCTGGCCTGCGCCATGACCGGCAGCGGCAAGACGGCGGCGTTCATCCTGCCGATCCTGCACCAGATCATGGATCGCCCGCGCGGCACGACGCGCGCCCTCGTGATCACGCCCACGCGCGAGCTGGCGGCGCATATCCTCGAGAGCATGAACGTCTTCACTGTGCACCCGCCGCTCACCGGCGCGGCCGTCTTAGGCGGCGTTGGGATGGGCCGGCAGGAGCA
>JANLSF010000822.1:0-1616 GCA_031362285.1 Gemmatimonadota bacterium
TCCTCGCCGTCCTCCACACCTGGTCGCGCACGCTCGCGTACCATCCCCACGCCCACCTCCTCGTCACTGCCGGTGGGCTCAGTCCCGATGGCGTCGCGTGGATCAAGCCGGCGCACCCCCGATTCCTCATGCCGGGGTACGCCCTCTCGCACGTCTTTCGCGCGAAGATGCGCGACGCGCTCGTCCGGGCGGGGGTGGGCCGCGACATCGATCCCACGGTCTGGCGCCGGCCCTGGACGGTCCATATCCAACAGATCGGCAGCGGCGAACACGCCACGCGCTACCTCGCGCGCTACGTCTACCACGTCGCGCTCACCAATCACCGACTCGAACGCTTCGCCCACGGGCGCGTCACCTTCCGCTACACCCACGCCCGCACACACGAGACCCGGCACCTCACGCTCCCCGTCGACCCGTTCATCGCGCGCTTTCTCCAGCACGTCCTCCCGCGCGGCTTCACCAAAGTCCGGTACTACGGGCTCCTGAGTCCCACGGGCCGCCTGGGTCTCGAGCGCGCCAGACATCTGCTGGCGCGTCACGCGGCGCAGGACGCGCGCCCGGCGGCGGCCACCAGCGATGCGGCCGCGCTGGCGATCCTCGTCCCGATCCCCGAGCCCCGCGCCTGTTCGGCCTGCGGCCACCGCGCGTTGCGTTTCGTCGAGCGCTGGAGACGATCGAGGGCCCCGCCATGGTGAGGCGCTCCCCATCACCTCTCTCCCGCGTTTGTCTCAGCGACCCCGTGTTAGGCGCGGTCGCCCAGCCGGCCTGCATCCACCGCCCTCGACTGATCGATCGGAACCCACACCGGTCGTTCGGAGCATCCCACGGACCGCGTCCACCGGACCCTCCGTGATGCCGTCGCGCTCGCCGCGCCCTCCACAGTGCCTCTCGACCGGCCCCTCCGGGTCTTCCAGAGCCGCCCCGCTCCATTAAAAGCCCAAGAGGCGCGCGGCTCGGCCCCTCGCTCTGGCGGATCGAGTTCAACACCAGATTTTGCCGCGGCTTCGCGCGGCAAGAATCTTTACTCCGTTCGGCAGCGCGCCACCATCTCCTACCGCCGCGAGGCGTCGACGCTTCGCTCCCACGCAGCGAGGCGTGTCCGCAGCTCAGCAACGCGTGGCTGGTGAAGCTTGGCCAAGTCATTTCGCTCGCCGGGATCGCTGGCGAGATCAAACAGGAAGAATTGTGTGTCGCCGACGTTTGGCCCATCAATCAGGAGCTTCCACCGGCCCGACCGGACTGCGCGTTGACGCGGAATTCGCCAGAACAGGTCCCGCTCGACGACGGGTCTTGCGCCACTGGCAACGGGAAGAAGATCAACGCCGTCGAGTGGATATGACTCGTGGGGCAAGACATCGGCCGCCGACAGCACAGAAGCGGTGAGGTCCATGGTCGTCGTCACCTGGCGCGACACTCGCCTTGGGGGTAGGCGAGCCGGCCAGCGCATGATGAGCGGCACGCGAATGCCACCTTCCCACACCGTCCCCTTGCGATGGAAGAATGGGGCGTTGCGAGAGAGCCATTCTCCTCCGTTGTCGCTGGTGAAGATGACAAGCGTGTTGCGCGTAAGCTGGTGCCGGTCGAGTGCCGCTAGGACTGCGCCGACGCCCTGATCC
>JANLSF010000897.1:0-5415 GCA_031362285.1 Gemmatimonadota bacterium
TGGGTGGCCACTCCGATCTCACCGGCGGCGCGCTCGTCACGCGCACCACCAGCGAGTACTGGGCGCGCATCCGCAACGCGCAGAAGGAAGCCGGGGCGATCCCGAGCGCCTTCGACTGCTGGCTCCTGCTGCGCGGCATCCGCACCCTGCCCTGGCGCGTGCGCGCGCACTCAGCCAACGCCGTGGCCGTGGCGGAGTTTCTGGCCTCGCATCCGAAGATCGAGGCGGTGCACTACCCGGGACTGGCGACGCACCCCGCGCGCGCGATCATTGCGCGGCAGATGCTGCTCCCCGGCGGCATGCTCTCCATCCAGGTGAAGGGGGGCATGGAGGCGGCGGTGGCGATGACGAACCGGCTCAAGATCATCACGCGAGCCACCAGCCTGGGTGGCGTGGAGAGCCTGATCGAGCACCGGCAGAGCATCGAGGGGCCGACGACGCGCGCCCCGGCCAACCTGCTGCGGGTGAGCGTGGGGCTGGAGCACCCGCACGACCTCAAGGGCGACTTCGAGCAGGCGCTGGGCTAGCCGCGCCCGTTGCCCACGGGCTCAGCCGTGGGCGCGCAGCATCGCGAACATGATCGCGCTGAGCGTGGCGACCGTGCCGACCCAGAAGGTGAACATCATCGTGACGAGCCGGCTCTCCAGGTCGGAGAAGCGGCGCTGGACCTTCACGTCCGCATCGGCGAATCGCGTCGCCATCTTCACGTCCGCATCCGCGAGACGTGATTCCAGCTTCACGTCCGCCTCGGCGAACCGCGTCGCCATCTTCACGTCGGCCTCGGCGAAGCGACGTTCCATCCGCACGTCCACGTCCGCGAAGCGCCGTTCGAGCTTCACCTCCATCTCGGCAAAGCGCCGTTCGAGCTTCACCTCGGCCACGGCGAAACGCCCATCGATCCAGGCATCCTGCTGGGCAAACCGCTGCTCGAGCTTCGCGTCAAACCGCGCGAAGTTCAGCTCGTTCGTCTCCCGAAGGTCGCTGCGATAGGTCGAGTCCACGGCGTTGAACCAGGCAACGAGTTCATCGGCGATCTGCTCGCCGAGACGTTCGTAGAACAGCTTCGACAGCTTGGCGGTCACGGGCATCGGCACTCCGTCTTGAGGTCCGATGCTACGATAAGTGTATTGTCGCCGAACTACGTGATCAATCCCATGCGCCCTACTTACAAGTCATGCGGCGCGGCGTACCTTTTCGTTGCATTGGAGGGCACGTCATGAACACGATGGACCGACTGCAGGCCACGCTGGCCGGCCGCTACACCATGGAACGCGAGATCGGGCGCGGCGGCATGGCCACCGTGTACCTCGCGCGCGACGTGAAGCACGAGCGGCAGGTGGCGGTGAAGGTGCTCGACCCGGAGCTGGGCGCGGTGGTGGGCGCCGAGCGGTTCCTGGCCGAGATCCGGGTGACGGCCAACCTGCAGCACCCGAACCTGCTCCCGCTGTTCGACAGCGGCGAGGCCGACGGGCTGCTGTTCTACGTGATGCCGTTCGTGGAAGGGGAGTCGCTGCGGGCCCTGCTCGACCGCGAGAAGCAGCTCCCGGTGGACGACGCGGTGCGCATTGCCGTGGCGGTGGCCACTGCGCTCGACTACGCGCACCAGCATGGCGTGATCCACCGGGACTTGAAGCCCGAGAACATCCTCCTGCAGCACGGGCAGCCGGTGATCGCCGACTTCGGCATCGCGCTGGCGGTGAGCAAGGCGGGGGGCGGACGGATCACGCAGACGGGGCTCTCGCTGGGCACGCCGCAGTACATGTCGCCTGAGCAGGCCACCGGCGACCGCGGCATTGACGGACGCACCGACATCTACTCGCTGGCCGCGATGCTCTACGAGATGCTCACCGGGGAGCCGCCGCACCTGGGCACCTCGTCGCAGGCGATCATTGCCAAGCTGATGACCGAGACGCCGCGCCCGGTGACGGTGCTCCGGCCCAGCGTGCCGCCGCACGTGAGCGCCGCGGTGCTGCATGCGTTGCAGAAGCTGCCGGCGGACCGGTTCGCCACGGCCAAGGAGTTCGCGGTGGCGCTGCGGACGCCGGGCGCCTTCACCGAGAGCGCGCAGGCGACCGGCGCGGGCGCCGGGGCACCCACTGCCGCGCCGATATCCTCGCGGGTGCTCGTGGGTGCGCTCGGGGCGATGGCGCTGGCATCGCTGGCCGTGGCGGGGTGGGCCCTCACGCGGCCGCAGGCCGAGGCGCCGGTGGTGCGGGTGCGGTTGGAGATTCCGGACAGCCTGGCGCCGACGCCGATCTCGCGGTTCACCTTCTCCCCCGACGGGCAGCAGTTCGCCTACATCAACGTGTCTCCCGGCGGCATCCGCATCATGCTCAAGGCGCGCGATCGCGCGCTTCCGGTGCCAATCGATGGACCGGCTGGTTCCGTGGGGTCGGCCACGGCCCTCGCGTTCTCCCCCGATGGGCGCCGGCTCGCCTTCGTCGACGACGGCAAGCTGGAGACCGTGGCGACGACCGGCGGCACGCCGACGGTCGTGCTGGACACCGTCGCGGGTGCGCGTGGTCTGGCATGGCTGTCCGACGGCAGCCTCTACGCGGTCCGATCTGGGGGCGCGCGCATCTACCGCGTGCGCCCAGGCACCGGCCAGGTCGAGACGGCGTGGCAGTCGGACAGTGTGCTGGCGATGGCCCTCACGCCGCTGCCCGAGGCGCGTGGCGTGCTCTTCACCCGCTGCGGCGGCGTCAACTGCACGCGCGAGCTCTCCGTGCACGCGCTCGATGCGCGCACGGGCACCTCGCACGCGCTGGTGAAGGACGCGTGGCGTGCGTGGTACCTCCGGTCAGGTCACCTGGCGTTCGTGAGGGGGAACGGCGTGCTGTACGCCGCCCCCTTCACTCTCACGTCGTTGAAGGTCGAGGGCGAAGCCGCTCCCGTGCTCGATAGCGTGTCCCTCATCAACGAGACACCGGGCTTGGCGATCGCGGATGATGGGACGCTCATCATGCGCGAGGGCGCGACGGTCCAGAACCAGGCGCGCCACGACATGGTCTGGGTGGACCGCAACGGCCGTGAGGCGCCGATCGACGCATCGTGGACGTTTCGCTTGATCTCGAGCGGGGGCAACAGCGGTTGGGCGTTATCACCCGATGGCAAGCGGCTCGCGATCGGCCTCAACACCGAGTCGGGTGACGACGTGTGGATCAAGCAGCTACCCAGCGGCCCGCTCACGCGGCTGACGTTTGACACCGCCGCCGAGTTCCGTCCGCGCTGGTCAAGCGACGGCCGGAGCGTGATCTTCACCTCCCTGATCAACAACTCGGGCGGCGGCGGACTCGCGCGCGTGGCCCTGGTCCGTCGGTCGTCCAACGGCGCGGGGGGGGACTCGCTGGTCGTGCCCTATCGAGTCGGCGGCGTCTTCGAGCACGCCTTCTCCCCCGACGGTCAGTGGCTCGTGGTGCGCATGGGCGGCACCGTGAACGTCGTCGGCAGCCGCGACATCTCGGTCATCGCCCTCAAGGGTGACACCACGCCCCGTCCCCTGCTGGCCAGCAAGCAATACGACGAATCGGCCATCGCGCTCTCCCCCGACGGAAAATGGATCGCGTTCGAGTCCAACGAGACCGGCCGCCCCGAGGTGTTCATCCGCCCCTTCCCGGCGGTGGATGGCGGGAAGTGGCAGGTGTCCAACGGTGGCGGCCGCGCCCCCCTCTGGTCCCGGAACGGCAAGGAGATCTTCTACGTCAACCCGGGGCGTGAAATGGTGGCGGTGCCCGTCACCCCCACTGGCGGCGCCCCGGGACTCGGCGACCGGAAGGTGCTCTTCCGCATGCGCCCCGAGTGGTACCTCCGCGAGCGGGAGAACTACACGCCCTTCGACATCTCGCCTGACGGCAGTCGCTTCCTGATGGCGCGGCAGCTCCAGTCGGCTGAGACGCGCGCGGCGCCGCTGGTGTACGTGGAGAATTGGCTCACGGAGCTCCGCCGGAAGGTCGCGAAGCGCTGAGGGCGGACCGACCGGGCACGCCGGTCAGTTCTGCCACACCGCCCAGCCCAGGGCGCGGAGCCGCGCGGCCACCTCGCGCTCCCGCTTGGCGGCGCCCGCGTACGTCTGGCTGCGGTAGGTCCCGGGAACCCCGCGGCGCAGCCCCTTCCCGAACTTCCGGGCGATGGGCGCGTCCTTGTGGCCCTCCCGGTGCTGGATGAGGCGCTTTTCGGGGTCAATGCCCGTCATGCCCACGTACACGCACGGTTTCCCGGCGATGTAGCCGGGGTTGGCGGCCATGAACTTCCGGTTCTCGCGAACCGACGCCTTCAGGGTGATGACGTACACCTGATGGTGCAGCGCGCGCCGGCCCCCCTCGGACGCCGGCGCGGTCGTTTCGTCGGACATCGCCCCTACGCCGCCAGCGCCAGGCTCACTGCCCTGCGCGCGCCACGCTTGAGCGCCCGGTGCACCGTGCGCGCATAGCGCATGAAGTTCGCCCCCGCCCACGGATGCCGGGCAAAGAACTCCCCCGGCAGGAGGTCCCCCTTGAGCGCGTTGCACCCCCGGCAGGCCGCCACGAGGTTGCCCGGCATGTGCGTCCCGCCGTGCGACAGCGGATACACGTGGTCGAGCGTTGCCGTCTCGAGTTCCAGCCCCTGGGCGCAGTAGACGCACCGGCGACTGCAGTCGCGCATGGTGGCCCGCTTGATCGCCCGCTTCTGGTTCCGCGGCATCGCGTGCCGGGTGAACCGGTTCAGCGCGCGCGACGACCTCGGCGAGAGGGGAATACGATGATTGGCGCTCCGTCGGGGCACGTCCACCTCACCGGAAAAGGAAAACCCCCGCCCCGGCGACATTGCCGGGGAGCGGGGGGCTGCCAATACCACCTTCAGCTGAATGGCGACGACGGGGGTGGCGCGATGGGGCCCGCTCGCTGAGCGGTGCCTGGGCGTCTCGCTGCGCGCTTGCGTGCTGTAAGCCGGGGGCCACGTGCCTCCTGGGGAACAGTCCGTCTCGTCGCCTGCGGGTCGTGCGGAACTGCCTTGCCTGCCTTCACGTACCTATTCACTCTGGAGACGCGCCACGCAAGGGGGCGTCACGGCTCGCCAGGTCACGCCATCGTCGCGATCGGCAACGGCCCTACTTGGCCGACTTCCCGCCCTTCTTCGGGGCCGCCTCCGCACGCGGCGCCTGCTGCTTCATGGGGTCGCGGAAGGTCATCTGGATCCGGGCGGCCATCGCCTCGAGCTGTTGGCGGTTGGGCATGTCCGACCCCGGAAACGGGAGCTGGATGTCGAACCCGTCGCCGTGCTTCCGGGGGATCAAGTGCATGTGGTAGTGCATCACGTTCTGCCCGGCGGCCTGCCCGGAGTTGACGACGATGTTCATGTCGTCGGCCCCGCTCGCCATCTGGATGACCGGGATGAGCTTGGACGCGACTTGGTACATGTGCAGCCCCACCTCGGCCG
>JANLSF010000910.1:0-1861 GCA_031362285.1 Gemmatimonadota bacterium
GAGGGGCGGGCCGCGCGGCGGTGGTGGGGGGCGCCTCATGATGAGGCCGGGGCGGGGGCGGGGGGTGGGTGTGGTGGGGGCGGCGTGGTGTGGGGGGGCGGCGCGACGGCGCGCCCGACCCGGAGGCCGGCTACGACGGCAGGGTGATCCGCTCGACCGTCCCCTCGTGGACGACGCCCGCGACCTCGACGTACAGCTGCTGCTCCGTCACGGTGAGCGTGCATCGCACGCGCTTGTCGAGGTGCGGCACGAGCGACGCCAGCAACCCGCGGTCCACGGCGTGCATCTCGATCGACTCCGCCTTGTGGATGCGCGCGCCCTCGTAGCCGCGCAACAACAGCCGCGGCTCCTTGTGCGTGTAGAGCGCCACGCGCGGGTTCGCCTTGCTCGCCTTGTGCAGGCGGGCGGCGTCGGGGGCGCCCACTTCGATCCACGACGTGATGCGGCCCGTGAGGTCGCGCACCGCGATCGCCGGCTCCTCCGGATCGGAGAGGCCACCCTTCGAGAAGGCGATCCCTTCCGCGTACTCGAGGCCGTACGCGAGCACGCGCGTCCAGAGGTACTCCTCGGTCTCCGACGGGTGGCGGGCGACCTTGATCGCCAGCTGCTCATAGACCTGGCGGTCCATGTCGTTGAGCGCGATGTCGAAGGTGGAGATCGTTGCCGTGAGGGCCATGCCGGCAACTTAGCGGCCGCCGTCATCTGTTTGGCTGTGCCCGAGGCCCGGATTCGCTATCTTGCGAGATGGCCTCGGCGCCCACCCAGTACTCCCCCATGGAAGAACTCGCCAATGCGCTCACGCATGGGCTCGGGCTGGCGCTGAGCCTCGTCGCGGCGCCGATGCTCGTCATCGCATCGGCCCGCCAGGATTGGCTGCTGGTGATGGGGATGAGCATCTTCGGCGCGTCGATGATTGCGGTGTACACCACGTCGACGCTGTATCACGCCATCCCGCATGCGACGGCCAAGCAGAAGCTGCGCGTGGCCGACCACGTCGCGATCTACTTCCTGATCGCCGGCACGTACACGCCGTTCACGCTCGGCGCCCTGCGCGGCGCATGGGGCTGGACGATGTTCGGGCTGATGTGGACCCTCGCGCTCACCGGCGTGATCTTCAAGCTCACCCTCGGGATGCGCTACCCGCGCTCCTCCACCGCCTTCTACGTCGGCATGGGGTGGGTGGCGATCATCGCCATCAAGCCGATGCTGGCCATGATCCCGAGCGCGGGGCTCTGGTGGATCCTCGCCGGGGGGCTCTGCTACACGCTCGGCGTGCCGTTCTACATGATGAAGCGCACGCGCTACACGCATGCCGTCTGGCACGTGTTCGTGCTCGCCGGCAGCGCCTGTCATTTCTGGAGCGTGCTGCACTACGCAATGCAGCCTTCGTAGCCTGGCGCAGGCGCTCACCAGGGCAAGGATCCACCCGTCACACCGCTGCGAGGTCGCCCCATTCCGGGCGGCTAGCGGAACGGGTCTGGATCTGGAGGTTCGTCCTGGGGCACAATGTTGATAAGGTCTGCCAACGCTCCGCCCATGGGCGTCCCGGCAAGGATCCTGTAGCCGATCACGGTCCCAATGGGCACTCCCAGCTTGGCGGCCGCCTCACGCCCCGCGGAGACCTTTTCATACATGTCGCTGTACGCGACTTGTTCCCAGAACACTATCCGAGCGTCGTCGGTTACGGCCCGAATGCGGCGCAGCAGCTCGCTGCGCGGAAGAGTCCTGAGGAAGACCAGAATTTCGTTCACCAGCACGACTCACTGCTAGAGACGCCAGGCAGGCACACTTGAGTTCCGCCCCGGACCGTGTATGGGCCACCGGGACGTGGGATCCAGATCCGCCAAAATTTCGCTCCAGG
>JANLSF010000911.1:0-4210 GCA_031362285.1 Gemmatimonadota bacterium
TGCACGTGCAGCACGTCCGGGCGCAGGCGGGCAATGCGCCCGATGACGCCGGCGGCCGACGACGGGAAGTACAACCCGTCGTGGTCCGCCTGCCGGTTGCGCGTGATGTTGATGACGCTCACGCGGTCGCCGCGCGAGCGCAGGTACGCGCGCAGCGCCATCAGGTGCACCTGCACCCCCCCGAACGGCGGGGGCACGGGCCCGAACATCACCACGTGCATGGGCGTCAGCGGTACGGCGTGAGGTCGATCGCCTGCGGGGCACCGTCCTGGGCGGCCGAGTCGAGCATGCGCAGGCACACGATGGTCCCGCGGATCCCGTCGAGCACGGTGACCGCCGGGGCCCCCTGGCCGCGCACGGCTGCCGCGAATGCCTGCATCTGCGCCGGATAGCCCTTGTCGGCCAGCCACCGCTTGTTCGTGGGCTTCACCCCGCCCGCCACGAACGACCGCATGAAGTCCTCGGTCCCCGCCGAGATGCCGACGGCGAATCCCTCGACGCGCTCGCTCGAGTAGGTCTTGTGCCCCACCGTGCAGTACGTGAGGTTCGCCACCGAGCCATCCTCGAAACGGAAGCTGCACGCCAGGTTGTTCGTGCCGATCGGATCGGTGTCGCGCGGCGGCAGGCTGAACGCGGAGACCTGCACCATCTCGCTGCCGAGCAGCCAGTGGAAGAGGTCCACGAAGTGCACGGCCTCGCCGAGCACGGCGCCGCCGATCTTCGGGTCGGCCATCCAGAAAGCGCCGGCGATGCCGGGCGACGTCACGCGGGCGCTCAGCACGGCCGGCCCCTGCCGCCTGGCCAGCGCGCCCTTGAGGCGCAGGTAGTCCGGCGCGAAGCGCCGGTTGAAGCCGGTGACCGCCACCTTGCCACTCGCGCGCGCCGCCTCCGCGATCCCGAGGCACTCGGCCTCGGTGAGCGCCATCGGCTTCTCGACGAACACGTGCTTGCCGGCCTTGAGTGCCGCGATCGTCTGCGCCGCGTGGACCTGGTTGCGGCTCGTGATGAGCACGGCGTTGATCCCGGGGTCACCGAGGATCCTGTCCATGTCGGTGGTGCTGTAGTCGGCCTTGTATCGTTCGCCGAACGCCTTGGCGCGCACGCCGTTGGACGAGTAGACCGCCTGCACGCGGGCATCGCTGACGGTGCGGAGAGCCGGCACGTGGGCCCAGCGGAGGATGTTGCCGGGCCCGACGAGGCCGACGCGCAGCGCCCCGGCGGTCGGGGCCGCCGACTGCCGCATGACCACGGTGCGCTCGCGCGGCGGCGCTTCCTCGCCGTATGACAGCACCACGGCGAGGCTGCCCGACCCGGGCGTCATGATCGTGTCGTACGCCGTCGCGGCGTCGTCGAGCTCGTAGCGGTGCGTGACGAGCGGCTTCACGTTCACCTGCCCCGCACCGATCAGGCGGAGGAACTCCTCCTGGTTCCGGTTCTCCGTCCAGCGCACGTAGGGCAGCGGATAGTCGATGCCCTTGCGTTCGTAGAGCGGATCGTAGCTCCCGGGGCCGTACGCCCGGGCCATCAGGATCTGCGTTTCCTTGAGGTAGGCCTCGAGCCACGGGTAGTGCATCTCGACCGCGCCCACCACCACCACGCGGCCGCGGTCGCGGACCATCGTGAGCGCCTGCTTCATGGGGATGTCCGACTTGGCCGCCGCGCACACGATCACGCAGTCCACGCCGCGTCCCTCCGTGAGCGCCTTCACCTGCTCCGGCGCGGCATCGCTGCCCGGCACGCCCGTCTCGGCGCCGAGCGACAGCGCGAGGTCGATGCGCGACTTCTGGATGTCGAGGCCGATGACGCGGCCCCCGCGGAGGCGGGCGAGCTGCGACACGAGCTGGCCCACGAGGCCAAGGCCGATGACGGCCACCCGGTCGCCGATGTCGAGCTCGGCCACGCGCACGGCGTTCATGGCGATGGCGCCAAGCGTGGAGAAGCTGGCCGACTCGAACTCGACGTCGTCGGGAATGCGCGCCACGAGGTTCCGGCCGGTGAGGATGTACTCGCCGTGCCCGGTGCCCTCGCCGCCGTAGGCCACGCGCTGGCCGACGACGAGGTCCGTCACCGTCGGGTGCGCGGCCGCCACCACGCCGGCGCCGGCATAGCCCAGCACCGCGAAGTCGCGCAGTTTCGCGCGCACCTCCTCGATGGTGCGCGCCGGGCCCGCCTTGCGCATGGTGTCGATCACCTGCCGGATCTTGTCCGGGTTGGAGGCGGCGACGCTGGCCAGGCTCCCCGTGTAGAGGCTCGCGGTCTCGGTGCCGCTCGAGATCAGCGAGCGCTGCGGGCGGACGAGCACATGGTGCGGGGTGACGTCCGGGGCGGGCACGTCTTCGACGACGATCTCGCCGATGCCACGGCGAACGACCTGTTTCATGTGAATCGGGCGGGTGGGAGCCGTGGCCCACGGGCCGGCGGCAGACGGGCGCCGGCGTGGGTGGTACTCGTGCGTCAGCACACGAATGAGCAGGGAAAATGTAACCGTCGCTCACCACGGAATCGCGCCCCGTTCCCCCCGCGCGAGGTGCCGCGCGCGGGGGGGAACCGCCGGTCAGTCGCCCGCGACCGGTACCGCGGCGCCGGCGACGGCCGACCCCGTCCGGCGCCGCGCGCGCCGCGCCTTGGCCGCCTGTTGCCACTCGTCGAAGTAGGTGTAGACCACCGGCGTGACGAACAGCGTGATGAGCTGCGAGAAGGCCAGCCCGCCCACCACCGCGAGCCCGAGCGGTTGCCGTGCCTCGCCCCCGGCGCCGTAGCCGACGGCGATCGGCAGCGTCCCCATCAGGGCGGCCATCGTCGTCATCATGATCGGGCGGAACCGCACGAGGCAGGCCTCCACGATCGCCTCGCGCGCGCTGGTCCCCTGGCTGCGCTCCGCCTCGAGGGCGAAGTCGATCATCATGATCGCGTTCTTCTTCACGAGGCCGATCAGCATCACGATGCCGACGAAGGCATAGAGGTTGAGGTCGGTGCGGAAGACGAGCAGCGTCACCAGCGCGCCGAACGCGGCGAACGGCAGGCCCGACAGGATCGTGATCGGGTGGATGAAGCTCTCGTACAGGATCCCGAGCACCATGTAGATCACGAACAGCGCCAGGATGAACAGGATCATGAGGCCGCGCTGCGTGTCCTGGAACGCCTGCGTGTCACCGGCGAACATCGTCTGCACCGTGGCCGGCACCACCTGCCGCGCGAGCTTCTCGATCCGGTCGGTGGCCGTGCCGAGCGAGATGCCGCCCTGGACGTTGAAGGAGATCGTCACCGACGGGAGCTGCCCCGTGTGGTTCACCGACAGCGGCCCGATCCCCTTGGTGAAGCTGGCCACCGACCCGAGCGGGATCAGCTTGCCATCCGAGGCGCGCACGTACAGCATCGAGAGGGCGTCGGCGTCGAGCTGGTACTCGGCGAGCAGCTCCATCACCACCCAGTACTGGTTGGAGCTGGTGAAGATCGTCGACACCTGGCGCGAGCCGTAGGCGTTGTAGAGCGCATTCTCGATCTGCTGGGCGCTGACGCCGAGCGACGCGGCCCGCTCGCGGTCGATCTTGACGCTCACCTGCGGGTTGCCGACCATCAGGTCGCTGGTGACGTCCTTGAGCTCCTGCATCTCCTTCATCTTTCCCTGCAGCAGTCGCGCGGACTCGTACAGGGTGGGAATGTCCACCGCGAGCAGCGTGTACTGGTACTGCGCCTTCGACTGCCGGCCACCGATGGCGATGGGCGGCGGGTTGCGGAAGAACACCGTCATGCCCGGCACGACGCTCACCTCCTTGCGGAGCTGGGCGATGCAGGCGTCGATGCCGGGGCGCTGGTTGCGCGGCTTGAGCTGGATCATGAACTGGCCCTGGTTGCCGGAGCCGCCGCCCCGCCCGCCGTCCCCCACCGAGGACATGAACCGGTCGAGGCAGGGGTTGCGCGCCACGATGGCCGCCGCCTGCTGCTGCTTCTCCTTCATGGCCACGAAGCTCGTCCCTTCCTGCGCCTCGGTGGTGGCCCAGAGGAAGCCCAGGTCCTGCGACGGGATGAACCCCTTGGGGATGACGACGAACAGCCAGCCGGTGGCGACGAGCGTGACCACGGAGAAGGTCACCGTGAGCGGCCGGTGCGCCATGACCCACTCGAGCGACCCGCGGTAGCGCGAGAGCACCCAGTCCCAGGCGCGCTCGGTGGCATTGTACATCGCGCCGTGCTGCACCTGGCCGTGCGG
>JANLSF010000913.1:0-2364 GCA_031362285.1 Gemmatimonadota bacterium
CCGTGCTCCCACGGTCCAACCACGAGCCGCGCGTCGGTGCCCGGCGCCTTGGCGAGGAGCGCCCGCCAGGTCCTGAACGGACCCTGCAGGTCCTCGGCGTCAAACCAGCCGCCGACCACGAGGGTGGGCGCGCGGATGCCCGCCACGTGCCGCGAGATGTCGCGTTCGCGGTTGTAGGCGTCATAGGTGAGGTGCGCGGCAGCCGCGTACCAGAGCCAGCCGGAGTCGGGGTTGATCAGGCGCCGTGCCGCAGGACCGATGGGCCCGAGGGCCAGATAGGACGCGTACGCATCGGGCCCCATGTCGGGGCCATGGAAGTCGTTCGGCCCAGGCCCCGCCGCACGCGGCCGACCGAGTCCCGCGAAGCCGAAGAAGTTCGCGGTGAGCATCATGGCGCCGTTGTGGAAGCCGTCGTCGCCGAGCCAGAGGTCGGTGACGGGAGCCTGCGGCGAACACGCGACCACGGCCGGCGGCGCGTTGATGCAGCTCGCGGTGGTGTAGAAGCCCGGCCACGAGGTGCCGTAGATGCCGACGCGGCCGTTGTTGGGGGTCACATTGGCGAGGAGCCACGCGATGGTGTCGCTGGCGTCGGTGCTCTCGTCCACGTCCTTCGCGCCTTTCGTCGGCTTGTGGGGCGTCATCATGACCAGCTCCCCCTCGGACATCCACCGGCCACGGACGTCCTGGACGACGAAGATGAAGCCGTCACGCGCATAGAGCGGATTGCCACTGGGCCCCAGCGCTCGCCGATACTTCGTGTCACCGTAGGGCGCCGCGCTGAACGGCGTGCGGGTCATGAGCACGGGGAATCGCTGGCCAGCCGTGTCACGCGGCACGTAGATGCTCGTGAAAAGCCGCACGCCGTCGCGCATGGGAATGCGGGCTTCGAACTTGCGGTAGTGGGCGCGGAGCCAGGCGGTGTCCACGGCCTGGGCGCCGGCGCTGGAAGCGGCGCTCAGCAAGAGAGTGAAGACAAGCGCGAAGCGAGCGATCGGTGTCATGCCCTCAAGTAAGTGAGCGCGCGGCGACCCGCCAGTGCGCGCGTCCGCGGGGCGCCTCCGGGACGTATCTTTTCGACCATGCCCGACGCGCCCCCCCCTTCGTCGCCTGACTCCGAACGCTTCCTCCGCGACGACATCCGCCTCCTCGGTCGCGTCCTTGGCGACACCATTCGCGAGCAGGAAGGGGACGCCGCCTTCGAGCTGGTAGAGACCATCCGGCGGACGGCGGTGCGATTCGCGCGCGATGGCCAGCAGGCCGACCGCGACGCGCTGTCGCAACTCCTCACCGATCTCCCGCGCGAGACGACGGTCTCGGTGGTCCGCGCCTTCGCCTACTTCCTGCAGCTCGCCAACATCGCCGAGGACGCGCAACTGCGGCGGCGCCTGCGCGCCGAGGACGCCGCTGGTGAGCCGGCCCCGTTGGGAACGCTGCGCGGCGCGCTCGATGCAGTCATGGCTGCGTCGCCCAGCGATGCCACCGCCGTCGCCGACCGCGTGGCCGCCTTCTTCGATCGCGCGCACATCTCCCCGGTCCTCACGGCCCACCCCACCGAGGTGCGCCGCCAGAGCACCCAGCGCGTGTTGCAGGCGATCGCCGATTGGCTCGAGCGACGCGACCGCACCGCGCTCACGCCGCCGGAGCTTGCTGCGGCCGATGCCGCCCTCGACCGTCACGTGCTCACCATGTGGTACACGCGCATGGTGCGCCCCACCCGGCTCCGCGTGATCGACGAGGTAAAGAACGGGATCCACTACTTCACGAGCACCTTCCTGAGCGAGCTGCCGCGCCTGTACGACGACACGGAGGCGCTGCTGCGCGCGCGCTTCCCCGACCGTGCGTGGGCCCTGCCGGGCTTCTTCCGGGTGGGGAGCTGGATCGGCGGCGATCGCGACGGCAACCCGTTCGTGACCGCCGAGACGTTGCGTGACACGGTGCGGCTCCAGTCGGCGGCGGCGCTCGCCTACTACCTCGAGGAGGCGAACGCGCTGGGCGCCGAGCTGCCGCTCTCGGAACTGCTGCTCGAGGCCAGCCCGGCCCTGCGCGCGCTCTCGGCCCGTTCGCCCGACACGTCGCAGCAACGGCTCGACGAGCCGTACCGGCGCGCCCTGATCGGCATCTATGCGCGGCTGGCGCGCACCACGATCACCCTCGACCATGCGCAGCCGGCGCGCGCAGCGGTGGCGGATGCCGAACCCTACGGCGGAGCGGCGGAGTTCGCGGCCGACCTGGCCGCGTTGCACGAGTCGCTCGACGCGCACGGCGTGGGATCCCTCGCCGCCGGTCGCCTGCGTCCGCTGCGCCGCGCCGTGGAGCTGTTCGGCTTCCATCTGGCGCCCGTGGACCTCCGGCAGAACGCCGAGG
>JANLSF010000925.1:0-9412 GCA_031362285.1 Gemmatimonadota bacterium
GAGGTAGCCGAGCGCCAGCATGCCGCTGATGGTGATCAGCGAGCCGGGCATCGCGCGCACGGTGTGCCAATAGATCCGCGCCGCATCGCGCACGGAGAACCCGAGCAGGCGCGCACTTGCCAGCGCGGCAATCAGGATGGCGGTGCCCGTGGCCGACAGCCAGTTGAACAGGAAGATGGCGGGCTCGGGGGTGGGCGTCGCGGCAATCGGCGGCATCCGGAGCACGGCCCCGTCGAGCCATGGGACATGGAGCTTCGGCGCGCTCACCGCATTCAGGAACGCCTTCACCTGCGGCAGTCCCCACAGGAACACCACGACGGAGAGGAGCAACCACGGCATCCACGCGCGCACGACCTCCTCGCGACTCGGCGCGCCCGCCGCGCCCGGATCGCGCGGCGTCCGCGTCGTCGTCCACGCGCCGGTGCTCTTGGGTTTCCAGACGCGCAGGAAGGCCACGGTGGCCCCGATGCACGCCGTTGCGGCCACGACATCGACCAGCCACGGCCCATGGAAGGTGGCCATGGCCCACTGCGGTATGGCGAAGCTGATGCCGGCGACCGCCAGCGCCGGCCACACCTCGCGGGCGCCGCGCCACCCCGCATACGCGCTCACGAGCCAGAACGGGATGATCACCGAGAAGACGGGCAGTTGCCGGCCGACCATGGCGCTCAGCGCGTTGAGGTCGAGGCCGGTCACTCCCTGCAGGGCGATGATCGGCGTGCCGAGGGCGCCGAAGGCGACGGGCGCGGTGTTGGCGATGAGCGAGAGTCCCGACGCTTCGAGCGGGGAGAAGCCGAGCCCCAGCAGGAGCGCGGCGGTGACCGCCACCGGGGTGCCGAAGCCGGCCGCCCCCTCGAAGAAGGCACCGAACGCGAAGGCGATGAGCAGCAACTGCAGTCGCCGGTCATCGGTCACGCCGGCAATCGAGTCGCGCACGAGGGCGAAGTGTCCGCGCTCGACCGTCATGCGGTACAGGAAGATGACGTTGAGCACGATCCACCCGATCGGGAACAGGCCGTAGGCCGCGCCAAAGGCGGCGGCGGCCCCCACGAGTTGGACTGGCATGTGGAGGACGAGCACGGCGATGACGGCGGCGACGGCCACGGCGATGACGGCGGCCACGTGCGCCCGCACCCGGTGCGACGCCAGCAAGCCGAGCAGCAGCACGAGCGGCAGGGCCGCCACGAGCGTGGAGAGATGGCGGGAGCCGAGCGGGTCGTACGCCTGCGACCAGGTGGGCATGCGAAGGTGTTCGAGGGTGAGCCGATCGGGCGCTACGTGCGCAGCGACTCGAACAACGCGACGTACCGTGCACGATGATGGCGCCAGGTGTAGCGCGCCGCCACCTCCGCCTGCAGTCGCGCCGCCATGGCCTTGCCATCCGCGGGGTGCTCGAGCAGGTGGCCAATGGCGGCCGTGATGGCGTCGACGTCACCCACCGGGCACATGCGGGCGGTCTCGCCATCGCGCACCACTTCCACGACCCCCGGCGCGCGCGTCGTCACCACGGGCACGCCCGCCGCGCCCGCTTCGAGAATGGCGATGCAGAACGTTTCCGCGGCGGTGGCCAGCACGAAGAGCTCGGCCCGTTGGTAGAAAGCCGGCAACTGCGCATGGGGAAGGTTCGCATGAAAGAACACGTCGCCGTCGAGTCCGAGCCGGGTTCGCAGCTGCTCGAGCTCGGCGCGATACGCGTGGTCCGTGCCCACGACGACCAACGCCAATCCTGGCGTCCGGGGCTTGAGCCGCGCGAGGGCCTTCATCACATCGGCGTGTCCCTTGCGCGGCTGGAAGGCGCCGACGCTCAGGAGCACGCGCCTGCCGGCCAGTTCGCTCGCCAGCGGCGCCGGTGGCGGATTGGGGTCCTGCATGCACGCGACGTCCACGCCGTTGGGGATCACCGTCACCCGGGCGTCCACCCCGGGGAAGATGCGGCGGAGCGCCGTGGCGAGGTCGCCGGTGGGAAGGACGATGGCATCCGCACTCTCGAGCAGGAACCGCCACAGGCGCCGTTCCAGTCCGCGGGTCGCGTCGGCCATGAGCGCGTCGGACAGGTGGAAGCTCAGCACCACCCGGTGCGGCCACATGCCGAGCTTCCGGAGGAGCACGAAGTGCAGCGCCGCAAGCGACGGAAAATGCACGTTCACCGTGGCATGGTCGTCGGCGCGCAACCGTCGCGCGAGGGCGCGGAGCCGGGGCACCAGCCGTCGCGCGAACGAGAGCATGGCGCGCCAGCGCCCGTCGCCGTCAAAGGGACCCGCCAGCGGGAGAACGGTGGTGGCCAGCGGCGAGGCGAACGTGCGGTCCTCCGGTCCCTCCGGAGCCGTCACCAGCAGCCGGGCGCCCCACCCCGGCAGGGCGTTCAGCTCCGTCCCGAGGTGCTCCACCACCTGATTGACCCCGCCGACATGACGCAGGCTCCACGGAAGCACGAGCAGGACGTGGTGCCGCGCATCCACGGGCGTCATGCGGGGGACGTCACGGCCGCGGAGAAGTGGGCGGGGTTGACGTGCCAGGTCCGGATGATCGGCTCGGGGCCGTTGGCGGGACGCGACCAGGCCAGCGCGCCCGCGTAACCGGTCCCCACGTCGAGTGCCGTCAGTGCCCACGCATCCGTGGCGCGCGGAGCGCGACGGTCCTGCAGCAGGCGGGCGTCATCGGCGTCCGCGCTCACGTCGAAATGCGCGAGTCCCTGCGACAGGCCATCCGCGGTGGCCTTGATGTAGGCCTCCTTGCGCGACCAAATGGCAAAGAACGCGCGGGGGCGGTCGTCGGCCGCCGCCGCGGCGAGCATGGCGCACTCGGCGTCGGAGAACGCCGTGCCCGCCAGCTCGTCCAACGCGTCGGAGTCGAGGTCTGCCGCCCATTGCTCGACGTCAATCCCCACCTCGCGGCGGCGCGCGACCGCCATCAGCACGAGGTCACCCGAGTCGCTGAGGTTGAAGCCCAGCCCGGTCTCCGCCGGCGACGACAGGGCGGGCTTGCCGTGTGCGCCACGCATGAACGCGAGCGCCGACGGCGCACAGCCCAGGTAGCGGGCGAGCACGAGACGCTGCAGCGCACGCGCCACGACGAAGCGGTCACGGTCACGCTCGAAACGGAGCGCGTCGCGCCGGCTCCGCTCGTCGGCCGACAGCAGGGCGCGCCAGGCCGGCAGCGCCGTGTCGCACTCCGCAATGGAGACGCGCCAGCACTCGATCTCGCCGTCGACGAGCACCGCAACGTCGGGCGGGCCCTCCCACCGCGTGGCGACCCGACCCGGCCGGGCGACGGCGGGCGTGATCATGCGGCGGCCGTGTCGTCGGCCAGGCAGCGCCGGACGCGATCGGCCAGCACCGGCAGCTGGTCGCCGATGATGCCCACGTTGTGCACCGCTTGCTCCGTGCCTGCCTGCTCGACCAGCCCGAGCATCTGCCTCGCGAACGGAATCGCCACCGGACCCGGCGAGGCGGCCACTCTGGCGTCGCTCGCGTGGGCAGTCAGCGGATTGAAGCCCGCCTCGCGCTGCCGTACGGCGAGCATGGCCGGCGAGAGCCTTGCCCGCCGCTGCTCGAGCGACTCGCGCGAGGCGAAGATGCGCGAGGCGAAGATGCGCGAGGCTGGCAGGCTCACGCGGGGTCCCCGGCCCCGGCCCCCGGCGCCTCCCCGAGCAGCGTTGTCGCTTCCTCTTCCGACATCGCCTCGAGCGCTGCCAACCTCCGCTCGAGATCGAGATGCTCCGCCAGCAACTCCACCGTGGGCTTCTCGAAGATCACCCGCAGCGGCAGCCGCACGCCGAACGTCTTGCTGATCTTCCCCAGCACGCGGATGGCCATCAACGAGTGGCCACCCAGGTCGAGGAAGTTGTCGGTGGCGCCGACCCGTTCCTTCTTCAGCACCTCCGTCCAGATCTGCGCGAGCTGCCGTTCGGTCTCGGTACGCGGCTCCACGTGCCGGTCGACGGCCGTGAGCGCGGCGTCGGGCGCGGGGAGCTGCGCCTTGTCCACCTTGCCGTTGGCCGTGAGCGGCAGCGCCTCGAGCAGGACCACGGCGCTCGGCACCATGTAGGCCGGCAGCTGCGCCGAGAGCCAGTCCACGAGCTTCTCGCGCGTGGGACGATCCGAGTGCGACACGGCGTAGCCGGCCTGCTTGGCCACGGCATACGCCACCAGCTGGGGCTCGCCCGCGTCGTCGAGGCGCACCACGGCCACGGCCTGCGCGACGCCCGGGTTCGACGCCAGCACCTGTTCCACCTCGCCCAGCTCCACCCGGTAGCCGCGCACCTTGACCTGGTCGTCGCCGCGTCCGAGGAACTCGATCGTGCCGTCGGGGAGGCGCCGCACACGGTCACCGGTGCGGTAGAACCGCCGGGCGCCGCGCATGACGAATCGCTCGGCGGTGAGCTCGGGCCGCTTGAGGTAGCCCTGCGCCACGCCGGCGCCACCAATCCAGAGTTCGCCGGGAATGCCCACGGGTTGTTCGTTGCCGTGCGCATCCACCACCGCAATGGTGGTGTTCGCGAGCGGTCGCCCGAGCGGCACGATCTGGGCCCCCTGTGCCTCCGCAGCCGCCAGCGAGGCCGCCGTGACCTCGAAGGTCAACACGCCCACGGTGGTCTCGGTGGGACCGTAGTGGTTGAGCAGGCGGCTCTTCCCGGCGCCCAACAGGGTGCGCGCGACGACGGGCTTGAGCGCCTCGCCGCCGGTCACGATCCACTTCCGTGGCAACACATCGGCGAGGTCACGCCCGGTGCGACCACCCGCGAGGGCGATCAGGTGATTCGGCGTGATCTTGAGGATGTCGAGCTGGTGCACCGCCAGGTACTCGGCGAACCGCGCCGGCTCCGTCGTCACGTCCTTCGACAGCGTGTGCAGCGAGCCACCGGCGAGCAGCGCCGGGAACAGGCAGCTGTTGCCGAGGTCGGCCGCGAGGGTCGAGGCCATGCCGAACTGCATCCCGTCGAGCGCTCCGAGACCATCGCCGGCCACTCCCTTGGGGATGTCGGCCAGCACGCGGCTCACGGCCCGCGTGTAATGCACGATGTTGGCGTGCGTCACCGCCACGCCCTTCGGCGTGCCCGTGGAGCCGGACGTGAACAGGACGTAGGCGACGTCGTCGGGCCTGATGGATGACGTCGGGCGATGGGTGGCCAGCGCCCCGAGCACCGCGGCCTCGGCGTCGAGCGCCACGGCCATCACCTGCGACGGCAACTTCTCGACGAAGCCGGCATGGGTCACGACGACGGTCAGCTCGGCGTCCTGAACCTGCTGGGCGAGGCGCGCGGGCGGTGCGTCGATGGCGAGCGGCACGTACGCCGCCCCTGCCTTCAGGATCCCCATGAGCCCGACGATCGCGTCGGCCGAGCGATCCAGGAGCAGGCCCACGCGCGCCCCGCGCGCCAGGCCGAGCGACCGGAGGTGCGCCGCCAGCTGGTTGGCGCGCGCGTCGAGTTCGGCGTACGTCAGCGGCATCGTTCCCGCCGCCGAGCCAGCCGCCGTCGCGCTGGCCCGCGGACCCACCACGGCGAGTCGCCCCGGCACGCGATCCGCCTGCGCCTCGAACAGCGTGACCACCGTCGACGCGCCTCCTTCGTTCACGACCTCGCCCTGCCACACGGCCAACTGGGCCAGGTCGGCGGGTGAGAGCAGCACGATCGCCGAGACCTTCACGTCGGGATCGGCCACCGCCGCCAGGAGCACGCGGCGCACGTGGGCGAGCAGCCGAGTCACCGACTCGACGCGGAACAGGTCGCTCCGCGCGCGCAGCGACAACGTCAGCCCGGCCGGCCGATCGGCCATGAAGAAGGTCAGGTCGAACTTGGTGACGCTGATGTCGGTCGTGGCGGGCGCGAGGGTGACCGCCCCCATGCGCGCCTCGGGCGCGTTGGAGGCGTCGAGCTGCGTGGCGACCACCTGGAAGATCGGCGACTGGCCCACCCCCGACCGGCCCGCAAGTTCGAGCACGAGCTTCTCGAAGGGCACGTCCTGATGGTCAAAGGCCGCCAGCGCGCTCTCGCGCAGCCGCTTCAGGACGTCGCGGAACCCGGGGTCACCGGCAAAGCGCGCCCGCTGCACGATCGTGTTGGCGAAGTAACCGATCAGTCCCTCGGTCTCGACCTGGGCGCGACCCGCGCTCGGCGACCCGACCAGGATGTCCTCCTGACCGGTGCAGCGGTGCAGCACCGTGGCAAAGGCCGTGAGCAGCACCATGTACATCGTGGCGTCGCCCTGCGTGCCGAGCTTCCGGATCGCGGCCGTCTCTTCGGGGGAGAAGGCGAGCGATTCCATGACGCCGCCCGTGCTGGCCGCCGCCGGACGGGCAAAGTCCAGCGGCAGGCGCAGCTCGAAGTCGGCACCGGCGAGCTCGGTGCGCCACCACGCGAGCAGCGCATCAAGCGATGGACCGGAGAGGTGCTCGCGTTGCCAGATGGCGAAGTCCGCGTACTGGATGGGCAGTGGCGGCAATGCCGCCTCGGCGCCGCGCGCGAACGCCTCGTAGAACGCCGAGAGCTCGCGGAAGACGATGTCGCGCGACCATCCGTCGAAGGCGATGTGGTGCGACTCGAACAGGAGGAGGTGCTCCTCCGCGTCCATGCGCACCAGCGTGACGCGGAGCAGCAGGTCAGCGGCGAGGTCGAAGGGGCGCTGCGTGCGCTCGCTGAGTCGCCGGGCCGCCTCGGCCTCCCGCACCGC
This sequence comes from Gemmatimonadota bacterium, assembly GCA_031362285.1. Taxonomy (GTDB): domain Bacteria; phylum Gemmatimonadota; class Gemmatimonadetes; order Gemmatimonadales; family Gemmatimonadaceae; genus JACPPC01. The sequence continues at coordinate 6,672 of JANLSF010000925.1, forward strand.
GGGCGCGACGCCTCCGAGGTCGATGACCTCGAACGGCACCGCGCGCGGCGGATGCACGACCTGCACCGCCTGCTCCTCGTGCGTGGCGTAGGTGGTGCGCAGGATCTCGTGGCGCTCCACGAGGGCGTCGAAGGCGCGGCGCAGCGCGCTCACGTCGAGCGGACCGATGAGGCGCCGGGTGCGGGGCACGTTGTAGGCGATGCTCCCCGGCGACGCACGCTCGATCATCCAGAGCAGTTCCTGCGAGAACGAGGCCGGCAGCATCACCGGTTCGGACGTGGACGATGCGGTCACGAGGCGCCTCCGGGCTGCCCGCCGGCCGGACCGCCGGGCGCGGCCTTGCCGATGCGATGGGCGTCGCGCGAGACGGCCCCGAGGGTCGGCCCGCTCGCCGGACGTGCGCGGTCCGCCTCGATGACCACCGCGATCTGCTCGATGGTGGGCTGGTCGAACAGCGTGCGCAACGGCAGGCGCACGCCGAACGCCTTGCTGATCTTGCCGAGCACGCGGATGGCCATGAGCGAGTGTCCGCCCAGGTCGAGGAAGTTGTCGGTGGCGCCGACCCGTTCCTTCTTGAGCACCTCGGCCCAGATCGCGGCCAGCTGCGTCTCGGTTTCGGTGCGGGGCGCGACGTGGCGATCCACCGTGGCGAGGTCGGCGTCGGGCGCAGGCAGCTGCGCCTTGTCCACCTTGCCGTTGGCCGTCAGCGGCAACTGCTCCAGCAGCACGACCGCGCTCGGCACCATGTAGGCCGGCAGCTGCGCGGCCAGCCACTCGGTGAGCTTCTCGCGCGTGGGACGGTCGCCGTGCGACACGGCATAGCCGGCCTGCTTGGCGACGGCATAGGCCACCAGTTGCGACTCCCCGGCCTCGTCGGTGCGCACGATGACGGTGCACGCCGCGACGCCCGGGTTCTGGCGCAGCACCTGCTCGATCTCGCCGAGCTCCACGCGATAGCCGCGCACCTTCACCTGGTCGTCGGCGCGTCCGAGGAACTCGATCGTGCCGTCGGCGAGGCGCCGGACACGGTCACCGGTGCGGTACATGCGAGCCCCGGCGCGCGCGACGAACTTCTTCGCCGTGAGGTCCGCTCGCTTGAGGTAGCCCTGCGCCACGCCGGCGCCCCCGAGCCACAACTCGCCCGGAATGCCGAACGGCTGTTCGTTGCCGTGGGCATCGACGACGAGGGCGCTGGTGTTCGCCAGCGGTCGGCCGAGCGGCACGGTCTGCGACCCGAGGGCCTCGGCGGCGGCGACCGAGTCCGCCGTGGCCTCGAAGGTCAGCACGCCGACGGTCGTTTCGGTGGGGCCGTAGTGGTTGAGCACGCGGCACTTGGCCGGCGCCAGCAGCGCGCGGGCGACCGACGGACGCAGGGCCTCGCCTCCGAGCACCAGCCACTGCCGCGGCAGCACCGCGGCGAGCTCGGCGCCTCCCTTCCCCGCCGCAAGGGCCGCGAAGTGGTTGGGCGTCGCCTTGAGCACGTCGAGCCCATGCACGCTCACGTACTCGGCGAACCGCTCGGGCTCCGTGGCCACGTCCTTCGAGAGCACGTGCAGCGTGCCGCCCGAGAGCAGCGCCGGAAAGACCGACGTGTTGCCCAGGTCCGCGGCCAGCGTCGAGAGCAGGCCGAACCGCCAGCCGTCGAGCGCGGCAAGCCCGTCGCCCTCGGCGCCGGCCGCCACGCCGCCCAGCACGCGACTCACGGCGCGCGTGTAGTGCACGATGTTCGCGTGCGTGACCACCACACCCTTGGGGGTCCCGGTGGAGCCGGACGTGAACAGGACGTAGGCGGCGGACTCCATCGGGATCGCCACCGACGCGTCGTGATCGGGGAGCGCACCGAGTGTCGCCGCCTCGCCGTCGAGGTCCACGATGCGCGTGCCCTCGGGGAGCCGCTGCGCGCCCGCGGCGTTGGTGACCACGCAGCGCAGCTCGGCATCGCGCAGTTGCTGCGCGAGCCGGGCCGGCGGCGCCTCGACGGCGAGCGGCACGTACGCACCACCCGACTTGAGGATGCCCATCAGGCCCACGAGCGCATCGACGGAGCGATCGAGGAGCAACCCCACGGTCGAGCCCACGCCCACGCCCGTCGTGCGCAGGTGGTGCGCGAGCTGGTTGGCGCGCGCGTCGAGTTCCCGGTAGGTGAGCGGCAAGGTGCCCGCCACGCTGCCCGACGCGGTGGCGCTCGCGCGCGGCCCGACCACCGCCAGGCGCCCGGGATTGCGGGCGACCTGCGCGGCGAAGAGCTGCACGACCGTCGCGGCCGGGCCCTCGTTGACCGGGGCCGGCTGCGTCGCGGCGAGTTCCGCCCGCTCGGATGCCGTGAGCAGGGGCACCTCGGACACGCAGAGCGTCGGCGTGTCGCACATGGCGTCGAGCACCTGGCGCAGGTGCCCGAGGAAGCGCCGCATCGACGCCGGCGCAAACAGGTCGGACCGGTACTGCAGCGTCAGGGCCAGTCCCTCAGGGCGCTCGCTCGGCAGCAGCGTGATGTCGAACTTGGTGGCGCCAAGGTCGGCGCCGTACGGCTCGATGGTGATGTCGTCGAACGCGAGCGCGCCGGGCAGCACGTTCTGCATCGTCAGCACGACGTCGAACAGCGGCGCGAGGCGATCGGCCCCTTGCCGCAGCTCGAGGACCAGCTTCTCCAGCGGCATGTCCTGGTGATCGTAGGCCCCGAGTGCCGACGCCTTCACGCGGGTGAGCAGATCGGCCAGCGTGGGGTTGCCGCTGAAGTCGGC
>JANLSF010000933.1:0-2082 GCA_031362285.1 Gemmatimonadota bacterium
TCTGGAGCAGATCGCCAAAACGGGCCGGCCGTTCATCATGATCGCCGAGGACGTCGAGGGTGAAGCGCTCGCGACGCTCGTCGTCAACAAGATCCGCGGTACGCTCCAGTGCGTCGCGGTGAAGGCTCCCGGCTTCGGTGATCGCCGGAAGGCCATGCTCGAGGACATCGCGATCCTCGCCGGCGGCAAGGTGATCGCGGAAGAGCTCGGCATCAAGCTCGAAGGCATCACGCTCACCGACCTCGGCAAGGCGAAGCGCGTCGTGGTCGACAAGGACAATTGCACGATCGTCGACGGCGCCGGTAAGCGCGCCGACATCGAAGGTCGGATCAAGCAGATCCGGGCGCAGATCGAGGAAACAACCTCGGACTACGACCGCGAGAAGCTGCAGGAACGTCTCGCCAAGCTGATCGGCGGCGTCGCGGTCATCCGCGTCGGCGCGGCCACCGAAGTCGAGATGAAGGAGAAGAAGGCCCGGGTGGAAGATGCACTCCACGCCACCCGCGCTGCGGTCGAGGAAGGCATCGTCCCTGGTGGCGGCGTCGCTCTCATCCGTGCTTCAGGGGCGCTCGACGCGCTCAAGGGCGGCACCGAGGAAGAGAAGGTCGGCATCAACATCATCCGCCGCGCCGTCGAAGAGCCGTGCCGGCAGATTGCCAACAACGCCGGCTGGGAAGGCTCGATCGTCCTCGACAAGATCCGCAATTCCAAGGGTGCGAACGGATTCAACGCGCACACCGAGGAGTTCGAGGATCTGATCAAGGCCGGCATCATCGACCCGACCAAGGTCGTCCGTACGGCGTTGCTGAATGCCGCATCGGTGGCAGGTCTCCTGCTCACCACCGAAGCGACTGTCGCCGAGAAGCCCGAAGAGAAGGGCGCCGGTGCCGGTGGCCCGCCTCCGGGTATGGGCGGCATGGGTGGCATGGGCGGCATGATGTAACTGGCGATCCCGCCAGACTTTTCGTCAGTACGAAACCCCCCGAGACATTCGGATCGGCTCCTAGAGCCGACCGGTTTCGGGGGGTTTCTCTTTGGCCATCACTCCTATAGGTTTACGCGCTTTCGTCCCCCTCTTATGTTCGACGCCCTAGGCGACAAACTCGAGCAGGTTTTCAAACGCCTGCGCGGCCACGGCCGTATCACCGAACGCCACATGACCGAGGCGCTTCGGGAGGTCCGTATGGCCCTCCTCGAGGCGGATGTCGCGCTCCCCGTCGTCACCAAGTTCATCGAGTCCATCCGCGAGCAGGCGCTCGGGCAGGAAGTGCTGCGGAGCCTCACGCCCGAGCAGCACCTCCTGAAGTTCATCCACCACGAGCTGATCCGGACGATGGGCGAGCAGGCGGTCGTGATGGATCTCGGCGTTCCGCCGCCGGTCGCGATCATGCTGGTCGGACTGCAAGGGTCAGGCAAGACGACGAGCTCCGCCAAGCTGGCTCGGCATCTCAAGGTCGAACGTGGCCGCCGGCCGTACCTCGTCCCCGCCGACGTCTACCGTCCTGCCGCGATCGAGCAGCTGACGGCGCTCGGTCGGCAACTCGGCTTGCCCGTGCATCCCTCGGCGGCCGACGCAAAGCCGGTCGACCTGGCGCGCGCCGGCATGACGGCCGCCCGAACCGCAGGTCACGACACGGTCATCATCGACACCGCCGGCCGCCTCCACATCGACGAAGCCCTCATGGACGAGCTCGTCGCCATCAAGGCGGCGATCACGCCGAAGTACGTTTTCCTCGTCGCCGACGCGATGACCGGCCAGGACGCGGTGAACGTCGCTCAGGGCTTTCACGACAAGCTCCAAATCGACGGCGTCATCCTCACCAAGCTCGACGGCGACGCGCGCGGCGGCGCCGCGCTCTCGATCCGGGCCGTCACCGGCGCCCCGATCTTCTTCGTTGGTATGGGTGAAAAGCCCGAGGCCCTCGAAGCGTTTCACCCCGACCGGATGGCTTCGCGCATCCTCGACATGGGCGACATGCTCACCCTGATCGAGCAGGCCGAGAAGTCCTTCGACCAGGAGCAGGCCCTCAAGGCCGCCGAGAAGCTCAGCGGCCGCGGTGGTGAGTTCACCCTCGACGACTT
>JANLSF010000938.1:0-2969 GCA_031362285.1 Gemmatimonadota bacterium
AGTCGCCGTACGCCGACGGGAAGAAGCCGCCGTACATCGGATTGTAGAACGCCCACGACGACGCGTGCCAGGGCGCGTAGCAGCTCTGGTCGTCGTACCACGCATAGCCCTGACGACGCGGGCGCACGTCGCCCCCGCCACGACCGGTCGGCACGGCGGGCTCGGCCGCGCCGTCCACCATGTCGAACGCGTGCGGGTTCGCCAGCGCCACCAGCACATCGGTCACGGCGCCACTCACGCCGTCGCGTTCCATGGCCAGCAGCGTGGCGGCGGTCACGGGGAGCACGCGACGCCCCGCGGCCGCGCGCGCCACGAGCCAACCGCGCATCACGGCCTCGTCGGAGTTGTTGGCCATGCGCGTCACTTCCCGCGCATCGGGATCGGCCACGGCCGAGACGCGGGCGAGCGCGCTGGCGGTGTGCGTGCCGGACAGCGCGGTCCGCACCTCCGCGGGCCAGCTGCTGTCGGCCGACACCTGGCGATACCACTGCGCGCGCGCGTCGATGTTCCGCCCCGCGCGCACCCCCGAGACCTGCACCCACGACGCGCCCGACATCACGTCAAGGATCGATGATGTCACCCCGGACGGACCCGAGGCGCAGCGCATCTCGCCGCGCACCAGCAGCCGAGCCCCCATCCCCGTCCAGGTGGCGGTCTCGTTGCTGCGGCAGCCGTCCTTCTCCACCACGTGCGCATCGCCGTCGGCGATCACCTCCTGACGGTCCACCACGGTGCCGCGCGCCACGGTGAGCATCAGCACGCGATCGGCGGAGAGGCCGGGTACCACGCATCGGAGTGGCGACGACTCCACGAGCGCCGAACCGCCACTGCCCAGCGGCGCCGCCGCATCGTTCGCGAGCGCGCCGGGCTCCGGCGTTCCGGGACGCCAGCAGCCGTAGTAGGCGGCCCAGTTTCCGTCGACCGACCGCTGGGCCCCGGCGGGAACTGCAGCCAGCAGCGCCGTGAACAGCGCGGCGTATATCCGTGTGATGGACCGTGCGCGCATGGCGCGCCCCCTAGGGAATGCGAAGCGTGAGACCGGCCGTCACCGAGGTGCCGGCGAGGTCGATCGGCTGGAAGCCGCGGTAGTCGGAACTGAGCGTCGTGCGCGCATGGACATAGCGCGCCTGGGTCACCAGCGACAGCCACGGCGACAGGTTGAACGTGATGCCGGCCGCGACCGACCCCGCGAGCGTCCACCCGCTGGAGTCCAGCTCGCCGGCAAAGACGGCGTTGCCGTTGTTGAAGTCCACGAACTCCCCCTTCTGGGTGAACTGGTACCAGAGGGCGCCCCCCTGCACCGCGATCCACGGCGTCCATGACGCCGGGACCCAGGCGAGCCGGCCAACGGCGGTGCCAGGGGCCCGCAGGTAGTAGCGCGCGCCGAACAGGATGGGCACACGCGTGAAGGTGGTCTGCTGGTTGATGGGGAGCCCGTCGCTCCCGATGTACTGCCGATAGTCGGAGTCGGCGCGCCGGCTGGACGCGTCGACGGAGAGCAGCCATTCCCACCGTCGCCCCGCCGGCAGCGCCAAGTCGGCGCCGATCTCGAGGGCGGCGAAGTCGCTGCGGCCAAGCGACAGTTCGCTCGTGGTGTAGCTGAAGAGGTCGCTGCCGGCACGCGGACTGGCGTACCCGCCGCGCAGCGTGATCGAGCCCTGCGGCGGGCCGAACAGGTAGCCGTTGCTGCCCGTCTGTGCACGCGCGGGCTGCGCGCCGGCCAGCAGGGCGATCGCGCCGATCACCAGCGCGGAGGACTTCGGTAGCCAGACCATGCATCGAACTCCGGCAGAAGACCATTCCGTGGGCGCACCGCGCACCAGCGCGATGCTCCCACGAATCCGTACCCCGGGAACTGGCGCGGGTGCCCGGTCGGCCGGCCGCGGTCGGGGCCGTCGCCCGGTTGGTCCCGGCGCGACCTCGCTACGGCGTCACCGCCCCCAGGTACTTCCCGAACCACCCCTGGTACCGCTCCAGCCGGTCCACCACGAACCCCGGCGTGGTCAGCCCGTGGAACTGCGCCGGATAGATGACCAGCTGCGTGTCAATCCCGAGCACCTTGAGCGCCTGGTACATCTGCTCGCTCCCCACGCTCGGCACGTTGAAGTCCTTCTCCCCGACCATGTACAGCGTGGGGGTCTTGATCTTGTCGGCCCTGTAGAACGGGTAGCTGAGCTTGGTCCAGAGCGCCGGGTTCTTCCATGGGCTGCCGAGCTCGTTCTCGTACTGCACGATGTACTGGTCCACGCCGTACATGCTCGTCTGCAAGGCGCTGCCGGCGCCGCTCACCCCCGCCTTGAACCGCGCGTCGGTGGCGGTGGTGTAGTCGGTGAGGATGCCGCCGTAGCTCCACCCGCCCATGCCGAGCCGCGCGCCGTCGGCCACGCCGCTCTTCACCAGCTCGTCGGCCACGGCGAGGATGTCCACCACTTCCTTGTTGCCCCAGTCGGCGTAGATCGCCTTCTGCCACGCATGCCCGCGTCCGTCGGAGCCGCGGTAGTTCACCCCGGCCACGGCAAAGCCCTTGGCCGCGATCACCTGGCGCGTGAAGTCGAAGTTGTAGCCGTCCTGCGCCTTGGGGCCACCGTGGATGTACAGCACGGTGGGGAGCATCCGCGCCGTTTCCTTCCCCGGCGGGCGGATCAGCACGCCGCGCGTCTCGGCGCCGTCCTTGCCCCTGGCCGAGATCCCCTCGACGTTGCCGAGCTGGATCCCCGTCATGAAGGCGTCGTTGTGCGTCGTGAGCCGACGAAGCGCGCCGTCCTCGAGCGCGTACAGTTCGTCCGGCGTCTTCGGGTCGCTGGCGAGCACGGCCCATCGGCCGCTGGCGCCGGGGGCGAGCGCGCTCACCACGTTGCGCGCGGCGGTCACGCGCGTGAGCGCGCCGTTCGCGGCATCCACGCGGGCCACGTACTGCTCACGGTCGTCGGTCACGAGGAGCATGATGGCCTTGCCGTCAGTGCTCCAGG
>JANLSF010000940.1:0-3047 GCA_031362285.1 Gemmatimonadota bacterium
CGCGCATCCATGAGGGGGCCACGCTAGGGACCGCGGGGGTGCGCTGTCAACGGTTCGCCTCGTGCGCATCTGCGCGCGTAAGCTTCGGCCATGGCCCCCGAGGCGATCAAGAGCGGCGATCGGTGCGGGACACATCCAGGAGTGGCGGCGGTGGCAAGGTGCCAGTCGTGCGATCGGCCCCTGTGCCTGACTTGCGCCATCCCGGTTCGCGGGCGCGTACTTGGCGCCGAATGTCGCGCCGGGGCCCGGCGTATCGTCCCGGGCCCGAAAGCGCTGGCAATCGTGATACTCCGGGATCGCGCCGAGCAACCCGGGCACCGTGAGCTGCATCCCATCATCGTGTGCGCACGCGGGTCCGTTGAGCGCATTCGTCACGTGCGGTCCCGGCGCGTTTTGCGCGGTCTGATCGGGCAGCGGGCAGGCAGCGGCGGCGGCCAGGAAGATCAGCGCGAACCGTCGGCATGGAAGGGCGGACGTCGGCATGGCACCTCCAGAGGGGGAGCAGAGCGGGGGCGACCCCGTCATCGCGTACGATTCAACCGAATGGTCGTCGCCGCAAGGGCGGCCGGCGCGGGCCACGCCGCCAGGTCGCCGAGGAGCACGCGCGCGGGAGCCCGCCACGACGCCGCGGCGGCCGGGTCGCCGGCAATCTCACTCAGCGTCGCGCACCAGATCAGGGCGCGCACGATGGACGCGGCGTGTACCGGGTCGGCGCGCGGATCCGCGAGCGCCAGCGCCGCGAGCGTGGGCTCGAGCCTCGCGCGGGCCGCCCCCACGCCCTCGACCCGCGCCGCAAGCTGGGATTCCGCCAGCAGGGCATCCACGGTGAGTTGGGCTGGCGCCAGCCCCCGCCTTGCGGCGCCGAGCGAAGCGAGGCCGGCGCGTGCGCCGGCCGAATCGCCGCGCGCGAGCGCGCGCTGCGCGTCCAGAAGCGCGTCCGGCGCGGCGTCGATCCCGGACACGGACACGGACCCGCTCGCGTGAAATGCCATCGTCATGGCACGCGCGGCAACGCGGGCCAGTGCGCGGCGCGACGCGTCGTCACCTCCGGAGGCGGCGATCGTTGTCACCTCGCCCTCCAAGGCGCCGAGCAGGGACGGCGGCCCGCCGAACGCTGCGGCGACGGTCCACGCCCGTGCCGGCGCGGCGGCTCCGGCGGACAGGCCCGTGGAGTTGGCCGTGGCCGCGCGCCGCTCGATGGCAATGGCCACCTGGGCTCGCCCAAGGAATGCGGCCAGCGCCGCGTGCAGGTGCGGATCGAGCACGCGCGATGCCCCGGGGCTCGCGAGCACCGAGTCCGCGAGGGCGCGGCCGCGCCGCAGGTTGGCGAGGTCGGCCGGAAGGGCGGCGTGAATGCGGAGAAACGCCTCGAGGGCCGCGAGCCGAAGTGCCGCTGCGCTCGCGCCGGGTGAGGCTGACGGCCCGTGCCGACGCGCATCCGCAAGCGAATCTGGCGCACCGGGAACGGCCAGAAGGGCCCACGACCACGCCAACGCCTCGCGCGCGGCGGGACTGCCTGGCGAACTCACGGTCCACGACACGGCGGCATCGCGGAACATCTCCCGCTGGCGCCGTTCCGCTTCGGCCATGCCCGCAGCCATGGCCGGCGTCGTCGGCGCGAACGCCAGGCGCGGGGGCAGCGGCACGAAAGCCAGGGTGTCCCGGTGGTACGTGGCGGCCGCGAACATGGCGCCGGGACCATCTTTTCCCGTGAGGCCGGAACGATACGCCACGGCGCCGACCTTGAAGATCTCGCGCATCTCGCTGAAGCCGTCCTCGCGCAGGGCCTCGAGCACCGGGGGATGCTGGCCGAAGGCACGCCGGTAGAAGGTGAGCGCCTCTCGGTAGCTCGTGCGAAAGCTCCAGCTGGACGGCGAGCGCGCATCGCGCACGACCGCGTGGTCCTTCGCGAGGCAGTGTGCCGTGCCGTAGGCGGCGAGGTAGCTGGCCGCATCGGCTTCCGCAGCGCGCCTCCACAGCGCACAGGACGACACCCAGTCGCCATCGGCCACGGCGACGAGCGCGCGCGCGAGCTGGTCGCCGGGGCTTCCGAGCGCGCTGGCCCCACGCAGCGCCGCGCGCGCGCTCAGTTCCCACTCGGCCGTCGCCCGGCCGCTCCAGTGGCGCACGAGGGCAAGGCCGAGCGCGGACCGCGGGTCGTCGGCGTCATGCGTGACGGCCTGCGTGAACGCGCTTTCGGCGGCGGCGAGCCGCCACGCGTGCAGCGCGGTGGCGCCCCGTACGAAGGCCTGGCGAGCCGGCGCGGACGACGTCGTCTGGGTGGAACCGTCGAGCACCGGCGCAAGCGTGGGGCGAACGAGCGCCGTGGCAACGAGTCGCCGCAGGGTCGAGTCGCGCGCGGCCGCCTGCGTCGGCCAGGGAACCTCGGCCTCGGCGAGCACTTCCATCGGTTGAGCGGCGTCGTAGGCCTGCATCCGGAGCCGTTGCGTGCCACCGTCCGCGCGATGCGACAGCAGCACGATCCGTCGGGCCCCATCGCCGATCGCGCGTCGGATCAGGTCGTCACGGGAGGCGTCCCCCCGTTCGTCATCGCGCCCATCCCCGCCGTCGAGCGCCGCCACGCCACGCCAGCTGCGGAATGCGCGACGGGTGTCGCCGAGCGTGGCGCGGCGCTCCGCCGGGGTCCACGCGAGCGAGTCCGCGGCGACGAGCCATCGCGTGCTGTCGGCCCTGGCGAGCAGGCGGGACTCGCGGTCCGCCACGACCGTGCGTGCGGCGAGCATGGCGAGTGCAGCGACCGTGCCCGCTCCGACGAGCAGCGCCGTGCGTCGACGTGTCGGGCCACGGCGACCGGGCGCCTCGACGTCGGCGACCACAGATCGGAGGGGATCACGCTCGGCGGCGGTGAGCGCGTCGCGCATCTCGGCGGCGTCGACGAACCGGTCGGCGGGCACCTTGGCGAGGGCCCGATACACGACCTGTTCGACGGAATCGGGGATCGATGGGCGCACCGTGCGCAGCGGGGGCACCGGGTCGCTCGCATGTCGCGCGAACACGGCCCGTTCCGAGGCGCCGTTGAAGGGTGG
>JANLSF010000028.1:0-3131 GCA_031362285.1 Gemmatimonadota bacterium
TCCCGAACTTCCGCGGGTCCGTGGAGTGGTGGATCGAGTGGAACACCGGGCTCACGAACAGCCGGCGCACCGGGCCATAGGTCCAGTCCAGCTCCGCGTGCTGCAGCGACTCGAGCAGCGAGAAGGCGAGCGTCACCGGCAACCACATGCCCACCGGCAGCCCGAGCAGCGCCATGATGGGGATGAGCATGACCACCTGGTGCAGGAGCTGGTTGACCACGTGGTGCCGGAACTGCGTGATGCCGGTGAGCACCTGCTGCGAGTGGTGCACCGAGTGGAAGGCCCACAGCACGCGGCTTGCATGCTCCAGGCGATGCATCCAGTAATTGGCGAGGTCCTGCACGAGGAAGGTGAGCAGCATCGCGGCAGGCACCGGCAACCGCGGGAAGACGGTGAACAGCGGCGCGGGGCCAAGCACGGCCATGATCGGTACGTAGATGAGCACGATGTAGATCCCGCTCGTGTAGAACAGGGCGTAGAGCACGTCGGAGCGGAAACCGGGACGCCCGTAGCGCGCGAGGTTGGCGTGGCTCCGCGCCTCGAGCAGCACCGTCAGCAGGAAGAGCAGCGCGGATATCGTGAACGACTGGGCGAACGGGCGCAGGGCGGCGCCGGCGCGCATCGCGAGGTGAAGGAGGCTCTCCATGGCGGGCTCAGCGTGGCGGGAGCACGTGGTCGGGCGCCGCGACGGGCGCGGCGGCGCTGGCTGGCGTCCGCGACTTCACGAATGGCCGGAACAGCCCCCACATGGGCTCCACGAGCTGCAGCGGGATGCTCTCGGGCGCCTCGTAGTCGTCGAGGCCGTACCGCGTGGGGCGTTGCGTGGTCAGCACCGCCGTCCCGAACATCACGTCCCAGATGGCCAGCACGGAGCCGAAGTTCCGGTTGTAGTGCGCGGCGTCGCGCGAGTGGTGCACCGCGTGGAACACGGGGCTGACGATCACCCGGGCGAGCGGGCCATAGTGCCAGGGCAGTGCGGAGTGGAAGCTGGCGATCAGGAAGGCGCTCACCAGCCGGTACGGCAGCCAGAGGGCCGGGGGCGCTCCGAGCATGGCGAGCATCACCGAGAACTGCTCGCCCATGAGGATGTCCACCGGGTGCGCGCGATTGACCGTGAGGAAGGTGAGTTCCTCGGCGCTGTGGTGCAGCCGGTGGAAGCGCCACCAGATCCGCGAGTGCTGGAACCGGTGATACCAGTACGCGGCGAAGTCCTGCACGAGGAACCCCACGACGATGCCGACGGGGAGCGGCAGCGCCGTGAACACGGCAGGGATCGTCCAGGGGATGTACGGGCGCAGGGCCGAGGCCAGCGGCGCGTAGATGAGCACCGAGACCAGTCCGCTCAGGTAGAAGACGCGGTACAGGGCATCGTTGAACGCGGCCTTGGTCCGATAGCGGCGCATGTCGGCGCCCTGCCAGGCCTCCAACGCGTAGAACAGCACGAAGGTCAGGCCGGTGTACACCGCGACGCGGAGCAGCGTGCGCACCCCCGCCACGACGTTCGGGTGCTGGATGAACGCAGGCCAGTCGAGGTCGGGCAATATCACGATCGGGCCTTGGGGCGGGTGGGGCGGGACGAAACGGGTGGTACCGAAAAACTACCCCTTCGCGGGAGGTGCCGCGCTGGTCCGCCACCCGTGCGTGTCGGGCAGCTTCCCCTGCACGTAGTCCAGGTACCGCTGTTGGATGGCGCGCGTCATGGGACCCGCCTTCCCCGTCCCGATCACCCGCCGGTCCACGGTGGCCACGGGCGTCACCTCGGCGGCGGTGCCGGTGAAGAAGATCTCGTCGGCGCCGTAGAGCATTTCGCGCGGGATCTGCCGCGGCTCGATGGCGATGCCGATGTCGCTGGCGAGGGTGATCACCGAGTCGGCGGTGATGCCGGGGAGCAGGGTGCCGTCCAGCGAGGGCGTGTAGCACTTGCCGCGCCAGACCACGAAGATGTTCATCCCCGTTCCTTCGCTCACGAGGCCGCTCGGGCTCAGCCCGATGGCTTCCTGGAAGCCGTTCTTCTTGGCTTCCCACTTCATGAGCTGGCTGTTCAGGTACTGCCCCGCTGCCTTGGCCATGAGCGGGTAGGTGTTCGGGTGCGCGCGCTGCCAGCTGCTCACGCAGGCGTCCACTCCGCGTTCGAGCGCGCCCGCGCCCAGGTAGGTGCCCCACGGCCAGCACGGCACGTACGTCTCCACCGGGCTGCCGTCGGCCTCCAACCCGGCCCCGCCGTAGCCGAGCAGCACCACGGGGCGCAGGTAGCACGAGGTGAGGGCGTTCTTCCGCACGGCGTCGACGCAGGCCTTGGTGAGCGTCGCGACGTCGTGTGGCAGGTCGAGGCCGTAGGTGCGGCACGAGTCCACGAGCCGCCGCAGGTGGTCGTCGAGCCGGAAGATCGCCGGACCCTCGGGGGTCTCGTAGCAGCGGATGCCCTCGAACAGCGAGGTGCCGAACTGGACGGCGGTGGCGAGCAGGTGCAGCTGCGCCTCGTCCCACTTGATGAAGGTGCCGTCCTTCCAGATCCAGTCGGACTTGATGATCGGGGCCATGCGGGATACTCCGTGCGCGCCCACGGGCGCGAGGGGGGACTAAAACAGCGACTTGATCCAGCCGCCGTCGGCGGCCACGGACTGTCCGGTGATGTAGCTCGCGCGCTCCGAGGCGAGGAAGGCGGCCAGCGCGGCAAACTCACGCGGTTCCCCCAGGCGCCCCATCGGGATCTGCCGCTCCCAGTCGTTGTAGACGGCTTGTTCGTCAACGCCACGCCGCACGCCGGCCGCGGTGGCGAGTCCCGTGAGCCGTTCGGTCTTCGTGTAGCCCGGCAGCAGGTTGTTCACGGTCACGTTAAACGGCGCCACCTCGTTGGCCAGCGTGCGCGCGAAGCTCGAGACGGCCGAGCGCACGGCGTTGGAGAGGACGAGGTTCTCCACCGGTTGCTTGACGCTGATCGAGGTGAGCGTCAGGATGCGCCCCCAGCGGCGTTCCTTCATGCCGGGGAGGGCGGCGCGGCACAGCTCGAGCGCACTGTGCACGTTGAGCCGGATGGCGGCGTCCCACTGCTCGGCGGTGGTCTGCTCGAAGGGGAGCGACGGCGGTCCGCCGCCGTTCGTGAGCAGGATGTCCACGCGGCCGCAGTCGGC
>JANLSF010000050.1:0-10467 GCA_031362285.1 Gemmatimonadota bacterium
CTGGTAGTTGGCCGACGTCAATCGATGGAATGCGCGCATTCCGGCGCTGTTGCCAATGGAGAGCGACTGCGCATACGTGATGATGAAGCCCGCCGCCTGCAGGTCCTTGGATGAGCGAGCCGGCGCAAGCGCCGTCATGGCCGCCTTGGCCCGGTCACCCGGCGTCAGGTTCGCGGTGCTCTCGAAATACGACTGCACCGGGGCCCACTTCGTCTGGGCCAGGCGCGGCATGATCTCCGGATCATCGGGGGCGAGCTTGGCCAGCACTTCCGACTGGCGCACGGCGCGCTCGATGGACGCGTCGGAGAGATCGTTGGTGGTGACGATCGCGTGTTTCGGCCCGTACGCCGAGTACACGGCGAGTTGCACGTCGTTGACCATTCCCGACGTGGAGAGCTGGTTGGCGGCGAAGCGGGTGTTGCCCGTGACCGTGGAGACAAGGTTGATCTCGATCTCGTCGGCCTTGGAGCGCTTCACGCACTTGTCGATGATGTCCATGTGCTCGGCCTCGGACATCGGCTGCCCCTCGCCCGCAGGGCCCAGGAGGCGCTTGGGGGTGCTCATGCCTTCCTCCCGGTGTTGATGATGTTGACCTGCTTGAACTTGGCCGGCGGCGACCCATGGCTCACCGCGTTGACCTGGCCCGGCTGGCCCTTGCCGTCGAAGAAGGAGCCACCGAGGGTGTAGCTCGACTTGCCGCCGATCGCCTGCATGCTGTTCCAGAAGTCGGGGGTGCGGATCTGGTAGGCCACGTCCTTGAGCATCCCGGTGATCTTGCCGCCCTTGATCTCGTAGGCGAGTTGGCCGCCGAACTGCGCATTGTAGCGCTGCTGGTCGATCGAGAAGGAACCGTCGCCCATGATCGCGATGCCGTTGTCGGTGCCGGCGATCAGGTCGTTCCAGCCGATGTCCTTGTCGCCGGGAAGCAGCGACACGTTGGGCATGCGCTGGAACTGGACGTTGTCCCATCCCTGCGCATACGAACAGCCGTGGGAGCGCGTGGGACGGCCGTTCTTCTTGTACCACCAGTCGAGCCACTTGGCCTGCTCGCGCGTGGTCTGGTAGTCGTTGAACATGCCGTTCTTCACGATGAGGAAAGTCTCGGGGGCCACGCCATCGTCGTCGTACCCGATGGTGGAGAGGCCGCCTTCCTGCTTGCGATCGCCCTGGATGTTCATGAATTCGGGGCCGTACTTGAGCTTGCCGAGCATCTTCTCCGGCGGGGCGATGAAGCTGGTGCCCGCGTAGTTGGCCTCGTAGCCGAGCGCACGGTCGAGCTCGGTGGGGTGGCCGATGGACTCGTGGATCGTGAGCCACATGTTGCCGGGATCGAGCACGAGGTCGTAGCGGCCCACTTCCACCGGCTTGGCGGTGAGCTTCTGCGCCGCTTCCCCGGCCCACTTCTTCGCGTTGCCCACCAGGTCGCACTGCTTCACGTACTCCCAGCCGCGCCCCATGGGGGCCGCGACGTTGCCGCGATTCTGGAAGTCGGTGAAGTCCTTGCTGATGGCGGTGATCTGCATGAGCGGCCAGCTGCGCACGTTCTCCTGCAGGATCACCGAGCCGTCGGTGTTGGCGTAGTTCCGGTCTTCCTTCACGAAGAAAAGTCCGGAGAAGACGTACTTGACCCCCTCGACCTTGAGCGCCTCGGCGTTGGCCTTGAGCAGCAGGTCGGCCTTCTCCTCCACCGAGATGGACCACGGGTCGATGGTGAAGGCGCCCTTCCACGACTTCTCGCCGAGGCCGGGCGACTGGAGCCAGTCCACCGGGGCGCCGCGCGCCGGCCGGTTGGCCTTGGCAATCGCGACCGCCTGACGGGCTGCGGCCGCCACGCCGTCGCTCGAGAGGGTGCGCGTGGCGGCAAAGCCCCACGTGCCGTCGACCAGGGCGCGGACGCCGCACCCCATGGTGTCGGTATCGACGACGTTCTGGATCTGCTGCTCGCGCGTGAAGACGAAGTTCTGCCGCTGGCGCCCGACACGGACGTCGGCGTAGCTCGCACCGCCGGCCTTGGCGGCGGCCAGCGCATCGGCCATCAACGCCTTGACCTGCGCTGCATCGGGCACGGCACTCGGTGGCAACGGAGCGCCACCAGTCGAGAGGAGACGCGAAATCGCGGTGCCCTCCCGTGAGGTGGACGCGAGCGCTGCCAGGGCAGCGCCATGCTTGAGGAACTCCCGACGATCCGTCATGCGGTGAACGACCTCCTGTGGGGGGTACTGACCGTGACCGTACGCTCGCCTGCGGACCGGGGATTCACCAGCAGCCGGTGAAGCTCACGGCACCCCGCGAAGGCGCCGCGACGCCCATTCGGCGAGCAGGGCCGCCAATGCGAGCACGCCCCACCACCAACCCAGCGGCCCGGGATCAGGCGAGGCGCCGCCAGAACGGGAGAGCAAGGTGGGATCCGGGGCGCCCAGATCGGCGACCATGCGCGCCAAGGGCGCGTCCGCCGTTGAGACAGCGGCAGGGCCCCCGAAGGTTGCTTGCGCGAGCCGCTCGGGCGAGGCCGAGGCGACGAGAGCGGCCCACCAGCGTCGATGCGCCTCGCGGGCACCGTCGGGGCCGGTCATGCGCCAGCGCCAGCTGTCGTCGTAGCCCACCTGCACGACGCGCCCGGCACTGACGCGTCGCGCGGCCACGGCGATGGTTGCGTCGCGCCGTTCGAGCGCCACTGCGCCGGGCTCGAGGGTGACGATGGGGACGAGCGGCAGCGCGCGCCGCGGGTCGCGCGCGGCGACGGCGATCGACAGGGGCGCCTGCCGGGGCCCGGTGGCACCGGCCCGCAGGTTCGCGAAGGCGGCGTTCATCGCGGCGTCGGGGCCGAGCACGAGGCCGCCACCGCTCCGGACGAAGGCGCCGAGTGCGGCGGCTTGGGGAGCGGCGCTGGCATCGAGGGCCACGACCACGGCGACGCGCGACGTGTCGAGCCGAGCGGGGCTCCCCTGCACCACCGAGGTGTCCGGGCGAACGACGAGGCGCACTTCGACCGGCCAGCCACGCTCCTCGAGCGCGGCCGTGACGAACTTGGCCTCCCAGCCGGCGCGGGCGAGGACGATCACGGCGCGCGGGCGCGCAACCGCTGGCGGGTGCGACCGCGCCGGGCTTCCGTTGACGCGCGCCGTCGCCCTGCCCACCGGGCTCGCGACCGTGAACACCACGCCCCCGCGGTGCACGGTGGCGCTGTCGATGGCGCCCACGGAGTCACCCAGTTGCACCACCGCGCCCCGCGGCGCGGCCACGAGCGCCCGCACGCCGCCACCGGGATCGAGGGTGGGTTCGAGGGCGACCGCCGAGGCGGGGGTCGCGCGGTTGCCCCACCGCGACGGGGCGCCGGCGTCGCGGCGCGCAGCCAGCCACGCCGAGGTGACCCCGTCGAGTGCGGTGTCGGTGACGACGGTGAGCGTCTCGGGGCCAAGCGGCCAGGTGGCCAGCACGCCGGCGAGGGCGCCAGGCGCGACCGTGCGCGCCGGCAGGGCGGCGGGCGCTCCGCGCCACGCGTCCACCAGCATGACGGCCAGCGCGGCCAGCCCCACGCCGCGCAGCACCCGCTCCATGGTGAGCCGGTCAGCGCGTGAGGGCATACACCACCAGGTTGACGCCGAAGCGCGTGTTGTCCACCGACTGGAACCGCTTGTTGTCGGGATGGTAGCCCCACTCCGAGCTGTAGTCCTTGTTGCTGAACAGCACCGAGATCCGGTCGCCCCGCAGCGACGCCAGCAACTCGGCGTGCACGAGATTGTCTCCCCATCCGTTCAACTCGTGCCCGGTGGTGGGCGGCCCGTCGGGGAAGTTGAAGAAGCAGCGATAGAGCTCGTGGGTCTTCGGGATCGACTTGAGCGGCGCGCCGGTGACGCGAGCGAGCTCCTCGAGCGCCGACTTGCTGAAGACGCCGTCCACGTCGTGGTTGTGGTCATCCACGAAGAGGAGCCCGCCCCGCTGCAGGTAGGTGCGCAGCATGTCGCGCTCCGCGGTGGAGAAGCGCACGGGGAGATGCCCCGTGAGGTACGCCAGCGGGTAGCGGAGCAGGTCCGTGCTCGAGAGCGCGACAATCGCGCCGGTGGGCGTCACCTCGATGGCGGTGTACCGCGCCACGCTGTCGATGAGGTTGGCCGGCACCTGCGGCGCGCTGTCCCAGTCGCCCGACTCGTACTGCACGGTGCAGAAGGTGAAGGCGCTCATGGCGTGCGCCCCCAGGACCCGAGGGGGGCCGAGCCTGTGCTCATCCCGGCGAGGGCGCGGCGCGCGTCGACCAGCGCCTGCGTGGCATCACCGCCCGCGCGGAGCTTGTCGAGCGCGCCGGCGAGCGGCGCCGCCACGGCCGGCTGCGCGGCCAGCAGCTCGGCGCGCAACAGGAGCAGCGAGTCGGTGGCCGCCCCGCGGGAACCCGAGAGCAGCCCCAGCGCACGGTCGAACCGTGCGAGGCGCCGCAACGTGGCGTCGTCTTCGCTCGCGCGCGGCCGGCGCGCGCCGGGGCCGATGAGCTCCGTCTTGCCCACCAACCGCACGCGGGCGACGTCCACCACGACATCCTTCGGCCGTCCGCGCAGGTAGATGCGCTCGGCGTTCCGCGCCCGCTGGATCGCGGCGAGTGCCGCATACATGTGGGGCAGCGCCTTCCTCGGTTCGCCGATGCCGAGTTCCCGGCCGGCGTCCCACATGGCGTTATACGCCTCGAGCAGCGGGCGGTTGATGTTCACCACCGGCGACTCACCGCCGGCAAAGTCGAGCGGCTCCGCCCCGGCGCGCTGGGTGGCTTCGTTGGCCGCCGCGAGCAGTTGCTCGGGGGTGAGGGTGCCGCGGTCGCGCTCGTCGTCGCCGTCGTGCTCGCCGGGGGGGCCGTTGTCGAGGCGCGAGAAGACGATGTCGCCCACCTGCTTGCGCAGCGCGTTCTGGTCGCGCGCGATGCGGCGCGACTCGTCCACGAAGGTCGCGCGCGCGAGCGAGGCGCGCTGCCTCTCGAGCTTCTCGGCGAGGATGATCAGCATGCGCTGGCTGATGATCCCCTTGAGCGGGTCGGGGGGCGGCGCCCCCTCGACATCCACCGAGTCGTACTCGCCGCTCCGGGCAATGCGGATGGCGCGCGTCTCGGAGGCGCCCACGCCCGGGCCGGTGACGGTGTTGCGATCGCGCGCCACGGCGCGCACGTGCAGGAGGTCGCCCGGTGCGAGCTTGAGGGTGTCGAGTTGCAGCACGCCGGCAAGGGTGCGGATGCGCGCGTTGGCGAGCGCGGCGCGACCGATCAGGAGCGTGCGGAAGCGGAAGTTCTCCCCTTCGCCTGAGCTGATCACGACTTCGAAGTGGCCGCTCTCGAGCCCGAAATCGTCGGCGAGGTCGGCACCGAGCCGCAGGGCGCCGACCGCGGCGCGCAGCACGGTGTCGCGCGCGGGCAGGGTGAGCGCCACGGCGGGCGCCGAGTCGGGTCGGGGCTCGAGGAGCAGCAGTCGCTCGCGGGATCCGTGGTGCAGGCGTATCACCGTGGGCGCGCTCGGCATGGCGAGGTTGGCCTGCCAGCGACCGCCCATCGTGCCTACGTCGAGACGCACCGTGTCGGCGGTGACCGTGACGGCGCCGCCCGTCGCGGCTCCCTCCACGTGCACCTGGCTCCCCACCACCGCTCCCACGCGCGCGGGATCGTCGGTGGTGACGGCCGCGAGTCCCGTGTACGTCGGCGGTGTCACGGTGACCGCCACGTGGGCCAGCGCATCGCCCGGGGCACTCGTCGCGCGCACGCTGTCGCCCGGCGTGGGGCGCGTGACCCGGGCCACCGCGCCACGAGGAAGCGCGAGGAGCACGGCCAGCGTGGCGAGCAGGGCCGCGGTGGCACGGGCTGGCAGACGCCACGCCGCCCGGCGGACCGGCGCCTCGAAATTCACGCCGTGGATGACGCGATCCAGCGCGTCGGCCGACGCAGCGCCCGCCGGGTCGAGGCGAGTGACCAGCGCGTAGCGCAGTTGCGGCACGCGTCCCTCGATCCAGAGTGCGACCGCCATGCGGCTCTGCACCGCACCGGCGCGCGCGAGCGCTTGCTGCATGGCGACCGCGGCCATCATCACGGCGACGAAGGGCACGGCCTGTCGTGCGACGAACGGCAGTTCGACGAGCCCGTCGGCAACGGCCGCAACGATGAGGACGAACAGCAACGTGCAGAACCCCCACACGACGCCGCTCAGGAACACCGCGGTGCGGACTTCCCGCACGACGCGCCGAAAGCGCTCGAGGGCAGTCATGCGGGGACTCCCGCGCCCGTGCTGGCGACCTTGCGCGCGCTCAAGCCGCCTCCGTGCGACGACGGAGCCACCACTCGGCGCCCAGCGCGAGCGCCGCGAGCAGGAGCAGCCACCGCACCAGTGGCGCGTCGCGGCTGGGCACGACCAGCCCCGCGCTTGGCGCCGCAGCCGCCGAGCCCTCGATGGCCCGCAACGCCGCGCTGTCGAGCGCGCGCAGGTCCCATGCACCGCCGCACGGGGCGAGGAGGTCGCGCGTGACGGCGCGGAACGACGCCCGCAAGGCCGCGTCGCCGGTGGCCGGAATCGGGATGCTGACACGCCGGATGCATCCGGATCCGAGGGCGACTTCGGACGCGGCCGGCGCACCATCCACCCAGTGGGCGACGGGGACGCCTCCCAAGGGCGACACGGCGCGCGGGATCGTGGCCACGAAGACGGCACGCGCGGTGGCCACGGCGCCCATGGTGTCGCGCGGCGCCTCCGACTCGGGCCAGAGGACGACCGTCGCGCCGGCGCGTGCCGCGGCGGAGTCGGCTGGGGTGAGGCTCCCCGCGCGCACGAGTCGAACGGCGGCGGCGCCGTCTGCGATCGGCGCGCCGAGCCTGCCGTCGAGGGCGAGCGTGGCGCGCATGGGGTCCGCGAGGTCGCCGCGCATCGCCACCGGCACACCGGCGCGATCGGTGCTCCGTGCCGCACGCGCTGTCACCTTCACGAGCCGAATGCCGCCCGGCCAGGTGGCCCGGATGGGCATCGTGGCGGCGTCGGCGCCGTCAGCCACGAGCGGCGACACGATCACGAGCGCCACCGAATCGGTCGAGCGCGCGAGCGTGCGCGCCTCCTCGCGCGCGACGAGGAGCGCGGCCGAGAGTCGCCCGCGCGCGCGCGCGGCGGGGGGGACCGCGAGCGATTCGAGCGCCGCGAGGGTCGCGCGGCGCGGCACGCTGTCGAGCACGACCACCCGGTCACCGTCGCGCCATGCGGCGCGGACGGCCTGCGCCACCTCGCGCCGGTCCGCCGTCGTGCGAGCGAGGTCGGCCACGATCACCTGTGCACGCGCGGCGCGACGGCCATGCCACCACGGCCGCGCCGCGGCCAGCGCGATGGCGACCAGCGCGATCACGCGGAGCGCCAGCAGCGCGCGGTCGCTCGGCGCGAGTGACCGGGCCGGGGCGCGCTCACGTGATCGCGGCACGAACCGCGCCGTGGGGAGCAGCCAGCGCGGCGGCTCGTCGCGCGAGAGCAGGTGGAGGGCGACGATGCCCGCGACCGCCACCGCGCCCACGGCCAGCAGCCAGGGGAGCAGCACGCTCATGCGTCGGCCTCGTCGTGCGCGGCGCCCACGATGCGTCGCACGGCGCGATCCGGCGCTTCGTCGTCGCGGACCTCCACGTAGCGCGCGCCGGCCGCACGCCACGCCCGGGCCTGCTCGCCGCGCCAGGCGTCGAAGGCGTCGCGGTAGCCATCGCGCGTGCCGCTCACGAGGGCGCGCCGCACCTCGCTCCGCTCGGGGTCCTCGGCGAGCGCGGCCGACACCGGCGGCTCCAGTTCGTCGCGCGACACCACGTGCACGAGCACGCAATCGGTGCCGCGCGCGCGCTGCTCAGCCGCCGCACGTGCCAGCGCCGGCGCGTCGCCGAGCAAGTCGGTGACGATCACCAGTCGCGCCGCGCGCTGCGATTCGCGCACCACGCTCGCGAGCGGCGCATCGCCCGCGGGCACGATCGCGTCCACGAGGCGCGCAATCTCGCCGATCACGCCCCCTCGGGCGCGCAGCGGCAGCGCCCGGCGTGGCGCGCCCGGCACGATGATCCCCACGGGGTCGGCCGCCGCGTGGGCCACGGCGGCCAGCCCCACCACCATGCGGCACCCCTGCGCCCACTTCGCCTGCGACTCGACCGGGAAGGCCATCGACGCCGAGGCATCGAGGACGAACAGCGTCGGCATCGTCGCGCGCTCGTTCGTGATGCGGAGGAACGCCTTGTCGGTGCGGGCCAGGAGCTTCCAGTCGAGGCGGCGCGGGTCGTCGCCCTGGCGATAGGCGCGATACTCCGTGAATTCGGCGCTCGCCCCGCGCAGCTTCGAGACATGCGTGCCGGCCGTGGCGCCGCGGCTGGGTCGCCGGGCGGGCCACGAGAGTCCGCGCAGCGCGTCGAGCAGGGCGCCGTACCCGGCGGCGACCACCGCTAGATCCGGACGCCGCCCTCAGGGGGGGCGACGGCCGCGAGGACGTCGCGCACCAGGCGCTCGGGCCCGATCCCCTCCGCCTCGGCGGCGAAGTTGGGAAGCACGCGGTGACGGAGGACCGGCAGCGCGACACGGCGAATATCGTCGAGGGCGACGGCGAAGCGGCCGTCGAGCAGGGCGTGCGCCTTCGCGCCGAGGATGAGCGCCTGCCCCGCGCGCGGGCCCGCGCCCCAGCGGACGTACTGCCTGACCGCGGACGGCGCCTTGGGATTGTCGGGGCGCGTGGCGCGCACGAGGGTGGCGGCGTAACGGAGCGCGGCGTCGCTCGCGGGGAGGTCGCGCACCATGCGCTGCAGGGCCAGCACCTCGTGTCCGTCGAGCACCGGCTCGAGCGGCGCCTGCACCGCCCCGGTGGTGGCGCGCAGCACGGCCACTTCGGCATCCTCGTCGGGATAGTCGATGCGGATGTCGAAGAGGAACCGGTCGAGCTGGGCCTCGGGGAGCGGGTAGGTCCCTTCCTGTTCGATGGGATTCTGCGTGGCGAGCACGAAGAACGGCTCGGGGAGCTTCATGGTCTGGCCCCCGGCGGTCACGCGGTGCTCCTGCATGGCCTCGAGGAGCGCGGCCTGCGTGCGCGGCGGCGTGCGGTTGATCTCGTCGGCCAGCACGATGTTGGCGAAGATCGGCCCGCGCACGAAGCGGAAATTGCGCTGGTGGGTGGCCGTGTCCTCCTCCATGATCTCGGTGCCGGTGATGTCGCTCGGCACGAGGTCGGGGGTGAACTGGATGCGACGGAAGTCGAGACGCATGGCCTCGGACAGCGACTTGATGAGCAGCGTCTTGGCGAGGCCGGGGACGCCGACCAGGAGGGCGTGCCCACCGCCCAGGATCGCCATGAGCAATTCGTCGAGCACGGCCGACTGGCCGACGATGCGCTTCTGCACCTCGGCCCGCAGGCGGGCGGCGGCAGCGATCAGGGCCTCGCGCGAGGCGGGAGTGGTCTGGGGCGTCAGGGCAGTCACGCGGGGAAGATCAGGGGTAGGCCGTGGCTGGACAACGCCCGGATGGGGGGAAGCGTTGTATGATGTTCGTTCCAGTTAGAACGGCGCCGGCCGGGAATGGTTTCTCCCTCCCGTGGGCGCCCACCCACTTCCGTCGGGGAATGCCGTGTCGACCAGTCGCCGGGATTTCGTCCGTACCACCTCCGCCGCCGCCGGGATGGCCCTGGCCGGGGGGCGCGCCGAGGCCGCCGAACGTGCCGGGGCGCTCGTGCGTCCATCCTCGCCGGGCGATCCGGCGGTCAATGAACTGCTGGCCAAGGCGCTCGACGCCGCCAAGGCCTCGGGCGCGCAGTATGCGGACGCCCGGGTGAGCCTGGCCCGCGTGCAGTCGATCTTCACCCGGGAACGCCGGGTGGGCGGGCTCTCCGACAACGAGACGTTCGGCATCGGCGTGCGGGTGCTGGTGGACGGCGCGTGGGGCTTTGCCGCCACGAGCGAACTCTCGAGCGATGCCGTGACGCGCGTGGCGCGACAGGCGGTGGCGCAGGCCAAGGCGAACCGGACGCCCAACCGCAAGGCGGTGACGCTGGCCCCGGCGCCGGGCAACCAGCGGGGCACATGGCGATCGGACGCGAAGGTCGACCCGTTCACGGTGGCCATCGAGGAAAAGGTGGCGTTGCTGCTCGCGGCCAACGAGGCGGCGCTCAAGGTGCCGCAGGCGCGGTTCGTGACCTCGTCGATGTTCTTCCTCAAGGACGAGAAGACGTACGCCAACAGCGACGGGACGCTCGTCGCGCAGACGATCATCCGCACGCAGCCGAGCGTGAGCGTGACGGCGGTGGGCAAGGGCGACTTCCAGACGCGCCAGAGCAACGACATCGCCCCCATGGGGCGCGGCTACGAGCACGTGACCGAGGCGAAGCTCCTCGAGATGGCCCCGGTGTGGGCCGCGCAGGCGGTGGAGAAGCTGTCGGCCAAGCCGGTGGAGGTCGGACGGTACGACCTCGTGCTGCACCCCTCGCACCTCTGGCTCACGATCCACGAATCGGTGG
>JANLSF010000307.1:0-7171 GCA_031362285.1 Gemmatimonadota bacterium
CGGGACACGAAGCGATCACGATCTGACACGAGCGCGGCCATTGACGGAGGCGAGACTGAGTCGGGAAGTGCCTCCGGCAGAGGTCGGATGTACGGCATGGCACCCAGTGCAACGACGGCCGCCCGCCAACCGACGATTGCGTAGGCCGTCGCCGCTGCCGCGACTGCCCAACACACCCAAGCCGCGTATCGCGCTGCGCTCATGGATGCCTCGCATTCGGTCGCACGGCGGCGCCGCGGGCGGCTTCGCGGTTCGCCAGCGCTTCAACCACCATCGACGCATGAAGCATTGCGCCTGGAGCAACAGCCTCGGCCCCATCCGGCCGCACCAGCGTGAGCTCCACGACTGAGAACCATGGAGTGTCGGCCTCCAGTGCGGCGAGGACATCTCCCACCGCCGCCGTAGGCCCGAGGAACTCGACGTGCGCCCTCAACGTGAGTAGCGGCCGTCGGCCGATGCTATCCAGTAGCACCTCCGTACTAAGCGGCACCGTCTCGGCCTCCTCCAGCACATCGTGAATGATCGTCGTCATCTCTGCCGCTGCGGCGCCAGGCTCTGAGGACTCCAACAGCCCGCGAGACAGCCATGCGAGACGGAAGCGCAACGTGTCGCCAGCATTCCTACTGCGGGCTTGCCGGGCAGCACTCGTGCGAACGCTCAGGAGCTGGCTTCTCGTCGCGGCGGCCCTGCAGGCGCCGCTCCATGCCCCAGCGATCAGCCGAGGGTGCCAGTCGCAGCGCGAGCAGCCCGAGGACGCCTGCCCACAGCGCCAGCAGGTAGCGCAGGGTGGATCGAGAGCTCGGAGGAAAGAGTCCGGAAGGCGGCTGAGTCTTCGTCACGTGGTCTGCCTATCCGCAACGATGCGAACGGTAATGCGAGACAGCTTGGCGAGTGGGCCAGCCGACCTCGTTGCGCTGAGTCGAACAGCGTTGCCCGCCAACTCGACGACGGGCGTGACCGGTCCTTCAAGCGTGACAACACCCATGTCATGCTGGTCCACCAGCGCGGAGACGAACAGCGACGGAGACGGCACATGCGCAACCAGCACGGTCACGCTGCCAGTCATGCGAACGGAGACCAGCATGCCGTCCTTCGGCAGCGCGTCGGTGAGGCGACGCAGCATCGTCAGCGTCGGATGCGAGGCGCCTTCGGCGAAACGCTGCAAGATTGTGGCGCGCGCGGATAGTCTCATCGTGACCAGCTCGTCGGCGTTGGCCCGCGACATCCCGAGTCGATAGAGATCGAGCTCAGCGCGGTCGCGACGTTCAGCCCAAGCGGCCGCGAACCCACCCGAGGTAAGTGCCCCAGCGACGGCTAGGACGACGACGGTACACGCAACGAGTAGTCCACGGCGCGCTCGATACGGGACGTTGTCCGGCGTCCAGGCTGTCGACGCTAACGCCAGATCCCAGGCAGGGTTCAACGCAGCGCACGCCGTTGCCAGCGCTGCCGGCGTGGGCGAGGGGCCGTGGTCTCCGCCGGCACCAGCTAGTAAAGGCGCTGGCCCTGGGGTCGGCGCAACGGCGACCGACCGCAAGCGCCCGCCATCGGCCCATCGAGCGGTGACACATACGTCACCGTGGTACGAATGTGCGGTATGCGCGCAGGGCAGGTCTGGCACCGCGACGGAGGGAACCGCGCGCGTGAGCAGAACGCCGCGTCGGGCCAGGTCGCGGGCCACGCTGGCACTGAAGGTCTCATCGACCACCACGGCCCAGTGCCCGCTGGATGGATCCGAGCCGCCCATTCCGATCGATGTCGTCGAGAATGGGAGGCGCGGAAACAGCTGATCGACTCGTGCGCTGCGATGGGCGGCTGAAACCTGGCAGATGCGTGCATGCTGATACGGCAGCGCGAGAGTCGCAACCATGCGGGGGCGCCAAGCCAGCGTGCGTACGGCCGGCAGGACTTCGTCCACGCAGGCCACGATGGCTCTTGCCCGGTCGCTGACCGCGGACGCCGACGGACTCGTTGCGATCGCGACCACCTCGTCGCGCGCCCTGACGCACACGGTCACTGCACCGTCGTGGACAAGCACTCCCAGCGTGGCGCGCATGCGAAAGCTCTTCACTCGAACCACCGGCGCTGGCCCGCAATGGCGACCCGAACTCCATCGTGCCGCAGCCGCAGCTCGACTGCGCTGGTGATCCCGGTGGTCGGGTCATGCGCCCGTGCCACCACGCGCCATTCGAGAATCCGGTCCGTCAGACCGCCGCGCGGTGGGCCACGAGAGCCGCGCGCCGCGGAGTCGCCGCGGCTCGGCAGTCGTGCCAGCCACTCCGCAAGAGAGGTCGGGATGTCACCACTTTCGCGGACGGCCAGCACCGCGGCGACGGCGTCGTCGTCGAACGCACTCACCCCGAGAAGCGCCGCGCTCGTCGCGGTTGCCAGGTTCAAGGGTCCCTCGTCGACACCGAACGCGTCGACCAGTCGAGCTTGAGCGGACGGTGCAAGCAACTCGACGCCGCGCACCCGCAGCAGTGCGAGCGGATGCTCGTACGCGGTCGCGATGTGCTCCGACTGGCGCGTGTACTGCGCTCCGGGACGCTGGGAGTTCGATGCCTCCCTGGCACTGAATCCGGGACAACGACAAGTCAGGGCCAGCGCGAGTGCGGCGCGTTGTCGTGCGTCGAGTGCCGTGCCTCTCAATGCCGCCCCGAAGCTTGTGGCGTCCGCCGAGTCGAGGTCGATGCGCCTGCCGGCCGACGTCCAGTCGATGCGGCAATCGTGCACTGCGTAGCTCGCTGAGACGTCCCACCGATCCCAGTCGTCCCATGCGCGCCGTGCGGCACGCCCCCCGGCCCGCGCCGAGGTCTCCAACGACTCCACCAAGCGGGCCAGTGCGGCATTTGCGCAGCCCTCAGCCATCCAGCGAGTGCGCGTTCCCGCCCATCGATTGCGGTGAGCGGCATGGGACTCCCGCGCGGCGCCCACAGACGCCAGCATGGATGCCGTGAGTGCCACAACAAAGATCAGCACTGCGAGCAGCGCAAAGCCGGAGCGACGACCCGATGCCCTCAGCGCTGAGTACTCGGTTCGAGGCCTCATCCCCTGACTCCGATGCGCAGGAGCGTCGTGTCCGACCCTGCCGCAACTCCGATCGCGAGTGGAAGGTCCGAAGCGCGGCGCCACTGACGCTCCCAGCGCCCTGCCGCGGTCGCCAAGTACACCAGGTGAGCGCCGCTGCGGAGGGTCCCGACCCGAACTACTTCACCGGGTCGCAGCACCAGCATCATCGCCACCGAGTCCCCGGTCGGTCGCAAGACCAGCTCGGCGGTGCAGCGCGCAAGCCAACCGGCAGGCCGTGCACACCACGTCCCAAAGCGCGCCGTGAGCGAGTCACCGGTTGCCCACCCCACGCTCGCGGTGCCGCTCCGCATCATGAACGCGGCGTCACGAAGCAACTCGTCCCCATTGGCCACGCGCTCTCCTGCGAGCACGGCGTCCTGAATGGACGACGACGACTTCAGTGTCTGGCCAAGGGCGTGCCGGCACAAGGCAAGCACGAAGACGCTCACTGTCAGGCCAACCATCACTTCCAACAGCGTAAGCCCGCGCCGAGTGCCCGTTCGGCCGAACCGCCGGGAGTAGCGAGCCGCGTGACTATTCATCATCGCGATAGAGAACAGTGGTCAGGGCAATCGTCGCGTCGGCCGCAAGCTCTAGCCGGATCTCGAAAAGCGTTCGCGTCGGCTGGCGGATCGTGACTCGCCACGGCCCGTTGGCGCGGCGGCCGAGTCGTGTCTCGAGGTCGGAGCGCGACCACAACGCCATGGCTTCGAGGAAGTGCGAGGCGGCCGCGTGCTGGCCAGCGCGCCCTCGCGCATGCAGGACGGCATCGGCGGCACGCGTCATTGCCGTGAGTGCGGCTCCGCCAACAGACACGGCAATGGCGAGTGCGATGATAGCCTCGAGCAGGACGGCGCCTTGCCGTCGCATCGCGCCTGCGCACCGCCCCCTCACGGTTTCACCCTCCCGGCAAGACGGTCGACACGGAGGGCAGTATCGGCAACGACCGTTCCGTTCGGAAGCGCCAGCGCGTCACGCAGTGAGCCGTCGATCATCAAGGAAACCACGACGGGCCGACCGCGACTCAGCGCGGCACGTCGGGCGGCTGTTACTGTCGAGTCGGTGGTGAGCGTGTGCCGCTGTGCGCCTGGTCGGAGCGCCGCGGTGCTGGCGACGAGGCTCACAATGCCCAGAATGGCGAGCACGATGACCAACTCGACCAGGCTGATGCCGAGTCGAGCCGGCGCTGAATCCGCACTACAGCGGCCGAACACTATACACTGCCTGAAGGAGTGCGGTCGCGATCAGCGCCACGCCCGCGCCGAATGAGACGATCAAGGCAGGCTCGACCAACCGGACGAGCGAAGCAACCAGCTGCTCCGAGGCAGCCCGCTCGTACACACCAGCACGGCTCAGCATGTCGGCGAGACGACCAGTCTGCTCGCCGACCTGGATCAGCCGTATCGCGGTCGACGTCAACGCCTGGTGTGTGGTGGCGGCAGCTGAGAGCGGTTCTCCGGTTACCACAGCGAGCAAGCACTGGTCAAGCCGGCCGGCGATCGCCGCGTCGCCGCACGCGCCAGCGGTCTGTCGCAGGGCCGCGCCGAGCGGGACGCCATTGTGGAGCAACGCGGCGAGGGTACTGCAGGCCTCAGCCGTCGTGCGCGAACGTCGCACGGAGCCGATCGCCGGAAGCGCGAGTAGCCACGCGTGCCACCGGGCCGCCGAGTCGCGTTGGCGGTGCCAACGCCGCGCCGCGACCCACGTCAGGCCGACAAGACCAAGGAAGGGCACGGCACCTTGCCTGGCGAGCGCGGCAGCATCGAGCACGGCAGACGTGAGCGGGGGCAATTCACGCCCGACGTCGACGAGGGTGGTCGCAAAGCCCGGTAGTACCACGAGGACGAGAAAGGTGAGCGCCGCGGCGCCGGAGACGGCCAGCAAGGCGGGATACGCCAGCGCAGCCCGGAGCGCCAGTGCTGTGGCGTGGCGCGATTCGGAGAGTTCTGCGGCGTGCATCATCGCCCGGGCAAGCCCCCCGCCCGCCTCACCGGCTCGGATGACACCAAGGATCTCGGTCGGAACGGATCGTTCAACTGCCCCAAGGCCCGCGGCGATGCCTCGCCCTTCACGCATCGCCGCCCGGAGGCCGGGGAAGAGCGGCCGCCAGCTCGTCGGCGCGAGCTCCTCGAACGCGGGTAGAGCTCGGCGGAGCGGGAGCCCCGAATCCAGAAGCGTAGCTAACAACCGCAATCCGAGTGCAAGGTCGGCGGTACCGATGCGCGATGCGGACGTACCCAGTTCGATGGGCACCGAAGCATCGCTGACCCGTGCAAACGAGCGCGTGTGCACTATGGGTGTACCAGCGCAGGCGAGAGCGGTGGCACGCCGTTCGCCCCCAAGGGAGAAGGGCCGGAGCCGCCCCAGGACGTGATATCCGCATCTTCGCCTTCACCCCCAACTGCGCCATCTCGACCCAGCGAATAGATATCGAACGACGTGGGGTTCGCGGTTCCCGGCGACAAATACGCGTAGGGCCGCCCCCAGGGGTCGAGCGGGACATCGCGCGTCAGGTAAGGGCCGCGCCAGTTGCGCGGCTGCTGCCGAACGACATCGAGCTCCGCGGGCACGGCGCGTAGCGCCGCGAGCCCCTGGGCCGTTGTTGGATAGCTCGCGTTGTCGAGCGCGTACTGATGCAGGGCTAGCGCCAACAGTTCCACCTGCGACCGCGCGCTGGCCGTTTTGGCATCGCCCACATTTCGAAACAGGGAAGGTGCAACCACGGCCGCCAGCGTCGTGATGATCGCGATCACGACCAGCAGTTCGAGCAGCGTGAATCCACCATTTGCGCGCGGGCTTCTAGATCGAGGTGACACGAACGACCTCCTCGACCGTGGTGATGCCTGCCTGCACGGCCCGCCAGCCGTCCTGAGCGATGGTGCGCATGCCCTGCGCCTTGGAGGCCGCGCGCAGCTCAGCGGTTGAAGCGCCGTGAACGATCAAGCTGCGCATCGCGTCGTCCACACGCAGGAGCTCGTAAATACCGATGCGCCCCCGGTAGCCCGTGCCTCGGCAGTCTGGGCAGCCGGCGCCCCGCTGAAACGTCACCATGTGCGGGGATCCGTCAGCGAGAGCGGCGACGAGTGCCGCTGGAGGGTCGTACGATACTCGGCACCGCTCGCAGACTCGTCGCACCAATCGCTGAGCCAGAATGCCTTCCAGAGTTGCCGCGATGAGGTAGGCGGGGACGCCGAGGTCCACCAGCCGCGGCACGGCTCCGGCAGCGTCATTCGTGTGCATCGTCGACACCACCAGGTGGCCAGTCATGGCGGCCTGTACGGCAATGTCCGCGGTCTCACCATCGCGCATTTCGCCGATCATCATGACGTCCGGATCCTGGCGCAGCAACGATCGGAGCGCCGTCGCGAAGGACAATCCAGTGGCGCGGTCCACAGGTACTTGCGTGACGCCACTGAGCTGATACTCGACCGGGTCCTCGACCGTGATGATCTTCTCACGCTTCGCATCGCGCGTTCCCAGCGCCGCGTACAGAGTCGTTGTCTTTCCACTGCCGGTGGGACCGGTCACGAGCAGCATGCCGTGGGGGCGTTCAAGAAGCGCACTGAGGTGCACCAGCACGTCGGATGCCATGCCGAGTTCGTCCAAACCAACTGGCCGTCCACCGCGCTCGAGCAATCGGAGCACGACGCTTTCGCCGAAGGCTGTCGGCACGGTGGAGACACGCAAGTCAAGCATCCGATCGTCTACGCGGACACGAATGCGACCGTCCTGCGGCCGCCGCCGCTCCGCGATGTCGAGCTCCGCACTCAGCTTGATCCGCGAGATGACCGCGTGTTGCATGTCGGCGGGCGGCGCCGGCGCATCCAGGAGAATGCCGTCAAGCCGAAAGCGCGCGCTCAGTCCGTCTCGCGTGGCCTCCAGGTGGATGTCGCTCGCCCCACTCTCGTAGGCATCACTCACGAGGAGGTTGACGTACCGGACCACCGGCGGCTGCGATGCGAGCACACGTGCGTCCAGCGACGATTCGCCATCACCTTCATCGACGTTTCCGACCTGCACCAGGCGCTCGACTTCGGTCGTCAATCGCTCGATCAAGCGCTCGACCACCGAGCGAGGCTGGTCCTCGGTGGCGACGCGCCGA
>JANLSF010000091.1:0-2633 GCA_031362285.1 Gemmatimonadota bacterium
TTGCCGGCGGGAAGCCCGATCGGAAAGCGCTCGGTGCGCCCGGGGGGCGACGCGCTGCCCTCGAGTGGCACGAGCGTACCGCCCGCCTGCGAAACCACGGCGAGCCGGCCCGCGTTCGAGACGATGATCCGACCGTCGGCCCCCCAGCTGGCACCATTGGTCTCGCGGACCTCGGCGAGCGTGACCACGGGCCCACTCGTCACCGGCACTTTCTTGAGTTGCTGCGCCGTGAAGAATCCCACCCAGTCGCCATCCGGGGAGAAGAACGGCTCCGACGCTCCCTCCGTGCCGTTCACCAGGACGGCTGCCACGCTGCCGAGCGAGCGGACGAAGAGCATGCGCGGCCCGCCGGCGCGCTCTGCCACGAAGGCAACGGTCCGACCGTCCGCGGAGATCGCCAGCGCCGGCCTCGACGCCAGGATGCGAGCCTCCGCGGGCATGTTGACCTCGAACGCGACGCTCGCCGTGCCGCTCGCGCTCCCGCGTCCGCGTCCGCCCAGGAGCCAGCCCCCCGCCACGCAGAACGCGGCGAGCGTGACGCCTGCCACCATGAGCGCGCGTCGGCGACCGGGGCTCACGGCGGCCGGACGAGCGGCCGCGCGCGCTCCGCTGTCCGCACCCAGCGCCGCCCCGAACTCGGCCGCCGTCGCAAACCGGTCGGCCGGCAGCTTGGCAAGCGCGGTGAGCACCGCCTCCTCGACCGCGGCGGGCACGGTGTCGCGCAGTGTGGTAAGCGGCGTCGGTCGCTCGTTGAGCACCTTGGCCACGATCGCCTGCACGCTGTTGCCGCTGAACGGCGCATCGCTGGTGAGCATCTCGTACGTCACCGCGCCCAGGGCGTACACGTCGGTGCGCGCGTCAATCGTGCGCTCCCCCATGGCCTGCTCGGGGGACATGTACTGCGGCGTCCCGAGCGAGAGCCCGGTCTGCGTCATCCGCTGACCGCCTGCGGTCTGCACGGCCAGCGCGATGCCGAAGTCGGCCACGAGCGCCGAGCCGTCGTGCAGGAGGATGTTCTCGGGCTTGATGTCGCGGTGGATGACCCCCTGGCGGTGCGCGTAGTCGAGCGCGCCGGCCACCTCGCGCGCGAGGCGCACCGCCTCGGGAATCGGCAGCTGGCGTTCGCGCTCGAGCCGGGCGCGCAGCGTCTCGCCGGTCACCACGGGCATGACGTAGTACAGCAATCCGTCCGCCTCGCCGCTGTCGAGCAGGGGGAGGATATGCGGATGTTGCAGCCGCGCCGTGGTGCGGATCTCGCTCAGGAACCGCTCGCCGCCCAACGCCGCGCCCAGGTCGGGGTGCAGCACCTTGATGGCGACATCGCGGTCGTGCTTGAGGTCGTGGGCGAGGTACACCGTGGCCATGCCGCCGGCGCCGAGTTCGCGCTCGATGCGGTAGCGGTCGGCCAAGGCCGCCGAGAGGCGATCCATCGGAGGCATCACCGCGCGTGGAGAAAGGAGCCGACGACCGACTCGGCGCAGGTTGCGATGCGCTCAAGTTCCGTCAGGAGCTCCGGCGCCTCCTTCAACTCCGCCAGCTCGCCAAGATCGGACCAGATCTGCGGCCAGGCCAGCTGCCCGCGTTGCCTGAGGATGACTCCCTCGATGTCCACCCAATCCTGCGGCCGCGCGGCGAACGCCTTGTGCACGATGAGATCCTCCGCCGAGCAGGTCCGAAGGACCGCGCCAGGGACAATCTCCACGTTCGTCGACCGGGCAATCGCATCCGCCTCGAACGGCATCGCCCCCAGCGCGACGTCGAGGCCGAAACCATCCGGAGTCCTGAGCAGCAGGACGCGATTCCGGAGGGCGAACGCCGCAGCGTCGCTGATGCGGCTTTCGAACGCGGCGAGCAATGCCGCGGCGTACGCGGCTTCGCCGCCAAAT
This sequence comes from Gemmatimonadota bacterium, assembly GCA_031362285.1. GTDB lineage: Bacteria > Gemmatimonadota > Gemmatimonadetes > Gemmatimonadales > Gemmatimonadaceae > JACPPC01. Next base: position 1,887 of record JANLSF010000091.1, read on the forward strand.
CCCGTCAGCAACGTCAGGTCGAGATCATTGGTGAGCCGGGGGGTTCCCCACCGGAAGTTCGCCACCCCGCCGATGAAGCAGAACGCCCACCCCTGACGCTCGAAGAGCTGCTGCACCCGGGCACCGGCCTGCAGGAGCGTGTTCATGCGCGGGGGCGACGATGCAACCACTGCTGCTGCTCGATCAACCCGGAGGTGCGCGAGTCCCGTGCCGCCAAGGCAGAGGTGATGCACGCGTCCTCCAGGTCCGCGGCGACGCGCGCGAGGTCCACGGCGGAGAGTTCGGTCAGTCGCACGCGCTCCAGCTCGACCGCAGCGGAGCGCCATTGCTTCATCCACGCAGCTCGTTGGGACGTGGTCGGCGGGATCATGGCGGAAAGCTAGCCGCCGCTGACACGGTCGCTGATGCCCAAGTCCCCGAACTCAGCGCCACGGTGCGGTTCATCGACGGTTGACCGGCCCCAGGTACTGGTCGAGCCACTTGAGCGACTCCGCCACCCACTCCGTACGGGGGAGGAAGTGCCCGCCCTCGAACAGGATCTGCTTCTTGGTCTCCGCCGGCGAGCCGAGCAGGCGGAGGAACGGCTTCTGGGCCGTCTCGTACGGGAAGACGCTGTCGTACTTGCCGCTCAGCATGAGCACGGGGATGCGGATGCGCGGCAGGAAGTTGACCGGATCCTCCTCGGGGCGGACGGGGTTCATCCCGATCCCGGCGACATTCAGGATGGCCGTCTTGATCCGCGGCTCC
>JANLSF010000098.1:0-4846 GCA_031362285.1 Gemmatimonadota bacterium
CATGAAGGCGGCCTATGGCCAGGTGTTCAGCGCTATCGGCCTGAACGTCACGTTCAGCATCGACGAGCTGGTCGTCACCAGTGATGACACGGCGTACGCGCTGACGCGCAGCAACGGCGAACAGACCATCCTCGCGACCGGAGCGAAAAGCGCCGAGGCAAATCGCGAGATCTTCATCTTCCGGCACGACATGAACGGCTGGAAGATTGCCCGTTACATGTTCAACAAGGCCGCGTAGCACGGCGCAGGCAAGCACGACGGCTTCCGTGGCCAACATGTTCTCGCGCGGCCACCCTCCGCGGTACTCTGGCTGCCCCAACCACAGCACGGGTTCTGGAGTACGACACGGAGCATCAGCGTGGACACGTTTCCATTGCGACAACAAGCCGTAGACCGCGTGGAAGCGCGAGGGAAACGTCATGCCAGCCCTGCATGCCATTCCCGTTGGCGAGACCGTGACTGCGTCTCAGATGAACGTGTCGGCCCACCTCAATGGACGCTCTCATATCCTGCAAATGGGCCCGCCTCCGCGAAGACGAGCACCCGGCGGACGATTTCGGCTCGCCCCCACGCGGTCAGGCGTGCCTTGCCATGGGCGTCCGCTGGGGCCACCAGCTGAAGGTGGGATGGGTCGTACCTCCAGCTTCCTGGGTCATGCCTCAGTGAGGAACCTCTCGAGAACGGACAGCTAGCGCTGCCTAAATCCCGACACCAGCGGCTCGAGTTGCCGTGCAATCGCCCGCTCCAGATGTTCCACGAACGCCAGCGCCAGATGATTCCCGTCGCGGTACACGACCAGCTCGTCGCGTATGGGGCCGCACTGCGTGCTATCGCAGATCTCGTCCGACACGTCCACGAACGCCACCCGCACCAATCCCGCCGCGGCCGCGCGCTCGGCACCGAACGTGAGCGAATCGAGCGCGCGCACTCGCGATCGTCCGCATACGGCCGCCGTGGTACCGGTGTGCGCCGCATGAGACAGGCAAGTGGGAACGTTCACCCCAGGGTGCGGTGAGTCGCGGATGATGATTGTGGCAATCTGCGCCGAGTCGAGCGCGGTCAATGTCGCGCGCATCCCATCGCGCCATTCGTCGTATGTCACGGTGTCACGAGTCCCATCGGCACGTATCTGCTTCGTCTCGCCGCGCGCGAATTGGCCGATGATGACGGCGACGGGATTGAGCTCCCTCAGGCGACGCACGGCCGCCGCCCGCCAGGCCTCGCACTCCGTGTACGCGCGGCGCAGTACACGGTTGTACGCCGGCACGCGAGCGACCGGACAGGAGTACTTCGTCATCACCAGGAGCCGCCAGCCGTTGCGCCTGGCGATGGCGTCGATGGCAGGAAACCACTGGTTTGCGTGCGAGTCGCCGATCAAGACCACAACGGATCGTGACGCGGTGTCGCCATAGACGCATTCGCGCGGTGTCGCCTCATCGAAGCCCGCGATGCAGCCGCTCTCCGCGAGTTGCGACGGTGCGTGCGCCGCGTCGTAGAGCGCGCCACCCTGGGCGAGCGCCCCACGATAGAACGCAAGGGCGAGCAGCGCGGAACTCAGAGTGCACGCGAGGCCCACTCCTACGGCGAGTCGAGGTCGTCCAACGAAACGCGGGCTGAAGCGAATGGGGTTCTCGAAGAGCTGCAGCATCGCCGACGCGAGCACGAGGGCACCAGCCATCCACAGGGAGCGCTCCCACCACGATTGCGCCGGATGGTACGCGGTGGCAAACACGAGTACCGGCCAGTGCCACAGATACCAGGAGTAGGAGCGCTTCCCGATCCACTGCAGCGGCGGAGCAGCGAGCAGTCGGCTCACCCCATCAGCACTCCCTGCTCCCGCGAGCAGCATGGCCATGGTGCCGAGCGTTGGCGCAAGTGCTGCGACGCCCGGGAACGCGACGCCGGAATGCAATGCCCACGCTCCCGCAAGGAGCAGAGCGAGTCCGGCCCATCCCAGCGCCGGACGCCACGTTGCCGCCGTTGTCACCGAGACCAGGCTGGCCATGGCGCCCAGTCCGAACTCCCACGCCCGCGCAGGTGTCCCGAAGAAGGCCCAGGGTTGTCGCTTGTACGTCAGCACCAGGGACAGCGCGAACGACAGTGCGCTGAGCAGCGCCGCGCCAATGAAAAGCCGACGCCGAGTGCGTGCCACGCGGAAGCCGAGCAGGACAAGCACTGGCCACGCGAGATAGAATTGCTCTTCGACCGCCAGCGACCAGGTGTGCAGCATCGGATTCGTGTCGGCGCCGGCCGCGAAGTAGTCCATGGCGCGCGAGAGGAAGAACACGTTGCTGAGGTACAGTGCGTTGGCGACGCCGCTCAGCGACGGTTCGATCCGCTCCATTGGGCCGAGAAGCACCAGCCCGACCACCAGCGTAACCAGTAGAACCAGCGTCGCCGCAGGCAGCAGGCGCAGCATGCGCCGCGCATAGAACGTCCAGAGATCGAGGCGGCCGGTCCGCTCGAATTGCCTGACGAGAATGCCCGTGATCAAGTACCCTGAGAGTACGAAGAACACGTCGACGCCGATGAAGCCGCCGCTCGCGCCGAGGAGCCCCCCGTGATAGGCGACGACGAGCGCAACCGCGATGCCGCGCAGCCCTTCGATGTCGGGTCGGTAGCCGTCGCCATGCGGCGTGAGACGCGGCACGTGCTCCAGGTGGTTCATGGTGTGGGAGTGGAACGAGGTGGAACCGCTCTTCCATAATGTCAGGATAGGAAGTTGCATCGCGGTTGGGCAAGTATGACGCGACACTTCACGCCGCGCCACCAGCCCGTGTGCAGTCCATCGGGGGGTCTGTCGCCCGTCTGCCGGTCGGCCCCGCGACGGGTCGTCGTTGCCTCGCGGGGACGCGATGCCGGACGAGCGGGCACGCCGCGCTCGCGATCGGTCGATGCGCTCCCGGTCGGCGAGGGCTGTCGTCAGCCGAGCCCGTGCGTCGGTCTTGGGGATTCTCTCGTGGAGCGAGACCCTAGCGAGACCGTCCGCCGTCGGGGAGCGTCAGGCGCGCGACATCGAGATCGAGTTGACGCAGCACCGCCGCGAAGCGCGGGTCGGCACGCAGGGGGTCATAGCGGACACTGATCAGGCCATAGGCCAGCAGGTGCTGCGGGTCGCTCAGTGCGATCGACTGGAGGCCCGCGATCGCGCCCTCAAGGTCCCCGAGTCCCAGCCGAGCGAGGACCAAGGCGTGTTCACGCTCCGGAGTCCCGGCTGGAAGCGCCTCAATACGGCGCAGCAGAGCGCGTGCCTCGTTGCGCGCACCAGCGCGGCCCAGCAACCCCGCCGCGTCGCCGATGCGCGTCAGGGGCAGGTTCGGGAGCGCGATCAGCCGGCGCACCTGCGCGACCGTCTCCTCGCGGCGGCCCGCGAGCTCCAGCACATGGGCGAACCAGTGGTTGAGAATGGCATGCTGGGGATCCAGCGTCAGCGCGCGCTCGGCCACGGCGATGGCCTCCTCGAGTCGCCCGAGCAGGGCCAGGGTCAGGCTGAGGTAGGCGTTGTTCTGCGAGTACAGCGGATCCAATCGATTCGCGGCCTCGAGGTGGCCGAGTGATTCGCGCGGGAGACCCAGCCGATGCAACATCTCTCCGTACCGGTAGTGCGCTTCCACGAGCCGGGGGTCGAGGGCGAGGGCGCGCTCGTACTCGCGCCGCGCCGCGATCCACTCGCCGGCTTCCGCGTGCGCGTGCCCCATGGCCTGATGTCCATCGGCGAGCGAATCATCGAGCACGATCGCCCGCTGCGCGGCGGCTCGTCCCCGCTGGGCGACGTCCCGGGCGTTGATGGAAAGGAAGTACGGCTGCGCCAGGAGCGTCGAAGCGAGCATCGCGTGCGCACGGGCGAAGCCTGGATCGCGCGCAACGGCATCCGTGAGGTACCGCTCCGCGTCGCGCAGCCCGCGGCCACGCCCCTTGTAGAGGGGTAACGCACGCAGGTAGAGATCGTACGCTTCGAGATTCGTGGTGCCGCCACGCGCGCTCATTCCGCGCGCGCCAGTCGCCAAAGTCAGGCGCACTTGCAGCGCCGAGACGATCTCGCGGGTGATCTCGTCCTGCACGGCGAACACGTCGGCCAAGGCGCGCTCGTATGTGTGGCTCCAGAGCACGCGTTCATCACCGGCGCCGGTGAGCTCTGCCGAGACACGGATCCGGTCGCCCGCGCGCCGGACCGATCCATCGAGCACCGCCGCGACGTTCAGCGCCTCGCCGATCTCGCGGGCCCCACCTCCACGCTCCTTGACGCGGGCCGCCGAGGCGCGGCCCGCGAGGCGGAGTCCCGGAATCTGCATCAGCGCGCTGTTGAGTTCGTCCGCGATGCCGGCGGCGAAGTAGCTGTTGGCCGTGTCGCCGCCGACGGAAGTGAAGGGAAGCACCACGAGGGATTGCCCCGCGGCGGTGGCGCCCACCGCGGCACCCGAGCCTCTGCTGAACGGCGCACGGCCGGAGAGCGCGATGGCGGCGGTCACCAGCACGGCCACGGCACCGAGTCCGCCGACGATCAGCAGACCACGCCCGCCCGCTGGGCGCGGCGACGACGTACGGTCCGGCTTCACGCGGTCCGCGCCCGATGGGCTCCCGGCAGCCGTCGCCACCGCCCCGTCGGCCAGCGCCCCCGCGAATGCACCGCAACTCGGGAACCGGTCGGCCGGTGACTTCTCGAGTGCTCGCTGAATCGCGGCGTCGACCGCGGCCGGAACAGCGGCCCTCGTGGCGCGCCTGCTCACGGAAAAGCCGCGCGACATCCGGTCCACTCGGCCCGCTGTTCCGGCCGCGGTCGACGCCGCGATTCAGCGAGCACTCGAGAAGTCACCGGCCGACCGGTTCCCGAGTTGCGGTGCATTCG
>JANLSF010000193.1:0-5748 GCA_031362285.1 Gemmatimonadota bacterium
GCCGACCACGAGCAGAACTGCTCCACCAACGCGGTGCGCGCCGTGGGCTCGAGCTACGTGGACCCGTTCTCGGCGGTCGCCGCCGGGATCGCGGCCCTGTTCGGCCCGCTGCACGGGGGCGCGAACGAGGCGGTGCTCCACATGATCAAGGACATCGAGCACCCGAAGAACATCCCGGCCTTCATCGAGCAGGTGAAGACGGGGAAGGGCGAGACCAAGCTCATGGGCTTCGGCCACCGCGTGTACAAGAGCTACGACCCGCGCGCCAAGATCGTCAAGAAGCTCGCCGACGAGGTGTTCGCGGTCGTGGGCATGGACAAGGACCTCGAGATCGCCCTCGAGCTGGAGCGCATCGCGCTGTCCGACGAGTACTTCATCAAGCGGAAGCTGTACCCCAACGTCGACTTCTACACGGGGCTCATCTACCGCTCGATGGCGTTCCCCACGGACTTCTTCACCGTGCTGTTCGCGGTGGCGCGCACGGCGGGCTGGCTCGCGCAGTGGGAGGAGATGCTGCTCGACAAGGAGCAGAAGATCGCCCGCCCCCGCCAGATCTACACCGGCTACGATGAGCGTCCCTACGTGCCGAAGATCACCGAGCGGTTCCCGAGCCTGGCCAACAAGGACTCGCTGCGGAAGTAGGCACTGCCCGAGCGCGGAGGGCCGTCCCCCATGTCACGACTGATGGCGGCGGCCGCCGCGTGCTGGGCCGCCGGCCTCGTGTGGCTGACGCTGCACGGCCTGACCGGCGGGCCCGGCGGCTCGCCGTGGGTGATCGCCGGCCCGGAGAACGTGCTCGCCGACGTGGTAGCCAACGTCGTCGCCTTCCTTCCCCTGGGCGCGCTGCTCGTGGGCGCGGGACTGCGCGCGCGGCGTGCGATCGCCGTCATCCTCGCCCTGACCGCGGCGATTGAACTGCTGCAGGGACTGTTCGTGCCGGGGCGTTACGCCGCGCTGAGCGACGTGCTCGCCAACACCGCCGGTGGCGCCCTCGGTGGCTGGCTGGCGTCGAACGCCGAGCGGCTCCTGCGCCCCACCCGAGCGGAGGCGATCCGCCTCGTCGGGGGGTGGGGCGTGGCCCTGGCCATCGCGCTGGCCGTCACCCTGTGGCTGTTCGAGCCGGGGGCACCGAGCCGCGCGTACGAGGGACAGCACGCCGAGGACTGGAACCGGGACCACGACCCGGTGCACGCGGTGCAGCGCGCCCGCTTCAACGGCGAGACATATGCGTGGGGCATCATGCCGCGTCCCGCGGTGATCTCCGCGGCGCTGGCCGACGACGACGTGCGACTGGAGGTGCTCGTGGATCCGGGTGAGGTCGCGCCCGGGGTGCGACGCATCGCCGCCGTGATCGCCGCCGATCCGGCGCAGGCCACGGTCGCACGGCTGGAGACGGGCGGGCACGACCTGCGGTTTGCCTCGCGCGTGCGCGCCGAGCGGCTCGGGCTGCATGCGCCCTTCGCACGGCTTGCGGCAGCCGTTCCATCGGCGTCGTCCGCGTCCCGCTCTCCCCTGATCCTGGGTGGAGCGAGAGCGGGGAGCCGCCTGTCGGTGTGGGCGCGAGGCGACACGGGGGCGGTGCGTCAGGCAGGGCTCACGCTCACGCCCATCGATGCGTGGATGTTCGTGGCGCCACCGACCCTCGCCGCCCGCGTGCCGGTGGTCGTGTCGCGTGCGCTGATGTTGTTGTTGCTGCTCGGGCCGCTCGTGCCGTGGCTCGCCGCCGCGGCACGGACGCCCCGCGACACCGATCCCGACGCCGCGGAGGCCGCGGACTAGCGCCCACGCGGCGCGCGCTCCGGGCTCAGGCGGAGTGACGGTCGTGCACGAGGAATGCCTTGGCCTGAGCGGTCTCTTGCCACCACGGCTCGAGCTCGAGTCCGGGATTCCGCGCGAGCCACTCGCGGGCGGCCCGCTGTTCCCCGCGGTCGCGGCTCCCCTTGAAGCGGTACCAGTCGTGAAAGATCAACACCGTTCCCTGCGACACGAGCGGGGTGATGAAGTCGAGCACGGGAACGGTCGACTCATACAGGTCACAGTCGATCATCACCACCGCGGCGCGCGTGAGCCGATGCCGAGTGCGCACCTCGTCGGTGAGCGAGCGATCGAAGAAGCCGGGCACCGTCACCACCCGTTCCCGCGGGACGCCGGCGCGGGTCACGTTCGCGAGGAACTCGGGCTCGGCGCAGGCATAGGCGCCAGCCTGGTAGTCGATCTGTCGGTCCGCCGCGCCGGCCGGCAGCCCGGCAAACGAGTCGAACGCGAAGCAGCGCGGCAGGACCGCCGCCCACCGCTCGAACGCCGGGTCGCTCGCGCGCGACCGCATGGCGGCCTGCACCACATCGCGATGCCAGGTGATCGCATGGTACGCCTCGGCGAGGCTCGCTCCGCGCCACACGCCGAACTCGAGGTAGTCGCCCTCGATCTGGTTCCACGCGATATGCGAGGCCGCGACGCGCAGGCAGCCGTGATCCCCGATGGTCTGCTGGAACCGCTGGTCAGGATCGCGCGCGAACCGGGCCGCGGCACGGCGGACCGGTGCGACCAGGCGCTTGATCAATCGACGCAACATGGCGCTCCTGAAACCGAGGAGGTCAACGTCCCACGATCCGGCTGACGGCGCGCGCCACCCGCGCGCGCATCGGATGGGGCTCCAGCACCCAGTCGGTGCCGATGTCGAGCTCGACCTTGCTGAAGAGGCGCTTGAAGTCGGAGATGCCGCCCAACGGATCCGCGCTGCCCTGCGAGCCTTCGCTCACGCCGCCGAGGTCGAACCACACCGCGCCGTGACTGCGCGCCCATCGCATCAGCTCCCACAGGAGCGGCGTGAGCAGCGGCACCTTGATGTCGTCCTGGCGCTCCGACGCGCCGATCTCGTACGTCGCATGGTCGCCGTGGAAGATGCCCCACGTGAACGCGAGCAGTGAGCGATCATCGTCCCGATCGGTTCGAAAGAGCCCGACCAGCCGCGTGAGCGCCGGTTCGTCGCGGGCCAGGGCGATGCGCGACGGCCAGTCGACCGGTTCCGCGTGCCCGCCCGTGCGCGAGTAGGTCGTCGCGAGCAACGCCTCCATCCGCGGGGCCCAGCGCGGGTCGTCCACCGCGCGCACGACGATCGGCAGCTTCTCGGCCGACCGCAGGTCGCGCCGCGGCTTCTGCGAGAAGCCGGCACGGATGGCGTCTTCGTCGGGGGTGAGGTCCACCACGAGGGTGCGCGCCCAGCTCCGTGCGGGCCGCTCGACGAACCCGGCCTCCCGGTACGGCGCCCCGGCCGCGGCGAGGGCCTCGGCGCCGAGCGCGGTGACCTCGGCGGACATGCGCAGGATGCGGGGCTCGGTTCGCGAAAGCCGCGCGAGCGCCGGGGCCGCGATGGCGTGAAACGACGAATCCGCCGCCGCCAGGAGGCGTTCCGCGCGCACCAGGCAGTGACCGGGGAGGGCCCGGCTCGAGTCGACGCGCAGGCCGAGCGCCGAGGCACGCTGGCCGGGAGTCCCGTCCAGGACGAGCAGCCAGTGTCGCGCACCCGGTTCGGCACGTCGCCACGCCGGCGAGGCTGACGCGGGCAGTGGCAGGCCACGCACGCGCGCCTGCGGGTGCACAGCGTCCCATTCGGGTCCGGCGGCGCGGATGAGGCGCGTGGCGGTCGGCGGCACGACGCTCAGCGCGCCGCGAGGGTGCGGCGGCCGCGCCATGCAAGTCGCGCCAACTCGACGAGGCGATGGACGCGCATCACGATGCTCGTGTCGGTGTTCAACCGGCGACGATAGAGCGCCGCCTGCAGAGAGTCCGCGTCCACTGTGCGCTTGAGCGGGTGCGCATAGAAGGAAGCGACCTTGTCCGACGGCATCCCCGGTGTCGCCAGCCAGGCCGGGATCAGGTCGGCGAGGACGGCTGCGTCCGTCAGCACCTTCGAGAGGCCACTGCCGGTGGCAGGGCACACGCTCTGGCATGCATCGCCGGCCAGCACGACGCCGTCGCGCGCCGGGTCCGCCGTGACCCACAGGTCGATCGGGCGCGCCTCCACCTTCGACACCACCTCGTATGCCCCCACGATCCGCTCGAGCCCCGGAAACAGGCGGCGAAGCTGCGAACGCGGGTCGTCGTGGAAGGCGCGCACGAACGGTGACTTCACGTCCTGATAGACGAACAGGTTGGCCCGCATGCCGCCCGGGATCGCGAACAGCGTGAGATAGTCCACGGCGTCACCGAATCGCTCGGGCAGGTACGTGACCGCATCGAAGGGAAAGGTGCGTCCCGGCGCCGGGGCGATCGTGAACCCGAAGGCGACCGAGTGCGGGTCGCTCACGACGCGCCGTTCGAGCCCGAGTGGCGCCATGAGCGGCGCCATGACGCCCGTGGCGAGGACCACCAGCCGAGCGGTCAGCACCCGGTCGTCAGCAAGGGTCACGCGGGCGCCGTCGTCGCCCGGCGTGATCCCGGTCACTCGTGCCACGACCGTGCGCACTGCGGCGGGCAGGCTGGCGCGCACCGCGTTCACCATGTCATGGTAGAGCGCCCCCCGCTGCTCGATCTCCAGCCGCTCGATCACCCGGCCGGTGCTCCCCACGTCGATGTTGCGGATCGGTGCCGACGCCGCGTCGAGTACGGCGCGCAGGCCGAGGCGTTCGAGCAGCGCCGTCTGGTCGGGCTCGAGCTTCTCCGCCTTGAACGTGGGCGAACAACGGGCGCGGCTGTCAATGAGGGTCACCGCGATGCCGGCGCGACCGAGCGCAAACGCCAACGTCGCACCGGCAAGCCCCGCGCCGACGATGCACACGTCGCACCGGCCCGGATCCGACGACGCTGGTCCTTCGGTAGGCGCTGGCGAACTCATGAGGAAGAATATATGCGAAGGGGATGAAGCGACGCCCGAGGGCCTGCGGTGTCGAGTGCTCGCCTACCGCGCCCTCAGTGACAGGTAGACCTGGCGGACTTTCTCCAGGTTGGCCGTGGCATCGCCGGCGTCCACCGCTGCCGCGCGTTGCCCGGCGAGCCGCGCGGCCTCGCTCGCGATCGTCACGATTTCGCGATCACGCAGCAGGTGGACGCCGGCGGGGCGCATCCCGGTGTCGGTAGCAAGCACGGGGGTGCCGAGCGCCAACGCTTCGCGCACCGACACCGAGTCGCCGTCGTAGGCGGTGGGGCGCAAGAGGAGGTCGCAGCGCGCGATCGCCACGAGCGTCTCGGCGTGCGGAACGTCGCCCGCGAGCAGGATGTGCTCCTGCACGGGCGAGGCGGCAATGCGCGCGCGCAGCGCGCCCTCGAGGCTGCCACTCCCCACGATGATCAGCCCGGCACCCGGTCGCGCGGCGCGAATCGCCGGGAGGGCCGCGATCTGGAGGTCCAGCCCGTACTCCGATTCGAGCAGTCCCACGGTCAGCAGCACCGGGTCGTGCCGGGCCACGAAGTCGGCGAACCGCCCGGGCCACGGCGCGTCGCGCACGCCGCCGGCCACCATCGCCGGTTGGGGCTCGATCATCGTCACCCGCTCGAACGCGCATCCGAACCGGCGGAAGGTGTCGGCAATCGCGGCGTTCACGCCGATCACGGCGTCGAGTCGCTGCAGCACCTTGCCGGCATGCGAGTCGGGGGAGGCGGCCAGCCCCTGCGGCGACGAGGGGAAGCCGCCGGAGTGGAAGGTGAGCACCCCCTTCGCGAACGGCCACGTGGCGCAGGCGAGGCAGAGCGCGAGGTCACGCCCCTTGAGCTCCCCGCCCAGGTGCACGTGCAGCACGTCCGGGCGCAGGC
>JANLSF010000214.1:0-4898 GCA_031362285.1 Gemmatimonadota bacterium
GCCGACCGGTTCGGCGTGCCCGATGCCTTCACCGACATCGACGACCTGCTCGAGTTCGACCAGCTCGACGCGGTCGTGATCTCGACCCCCAACCATCTGCACGAACCGCACGTCCTCGCGGCCCTCGCGCGCGGCGTGCACGTGCTCTGCGAGCGCCCGCTGGCGCTCACCCCCAAGGGAATCGAGCGGATCCTCGCGGCCGCGCAGCGCGCCGACCGCAAGGTCGTGGTGGGGAACAACCATCGCTTCCGCTCCGACGTGCAGGGGCTCGCCTCGTTCCTGCGGGGCGGCGAGCTCGGCAAGCTCACCGGGGTGCGCTCGGGCGTGTATCATCCGCCGGCCTCGGTGGCCGGGTGGCGCCGCAATCGCCCCGAGGCGGGCGGGGGTGCGTTCCTCGAGCACGGCTTCACGCAGCTCGACCTGGCCCTCTGGCTCGCCGACTTTCCCGACCCCGTGCGCGTGAGTGCGTTCATGGATCGCCCGCGCGGGGCCAAGGCGGTCGAGGAGAGCATGCTCGTGGTGCTCGAGGCCGCCGGCGGCCTGACGCTCACCTTCGACATCTCCTGGTCGTACGTGGGCCAGCAGGAGCGCTGGTGGTTCGAGGCACTCGCCACCCGTGGCAGCGCGCGACTCGCCCCGCTCCGCGTGGTCAAGGAGATCAACGGACGACCGGTGGACGTGTCACCGGCCGGTGCGTCCGCGCGCGAGAGCGCGACGCTGCAGAGCTACCGGGCGCAGGACGCGCACTTCCTCTCCGTCGTGCGCGGTGAGGTGCCCTACGAGCCTCCCACCGACCAGGTCGTGCTCCACCGGACCCTCGACGCCATCTACAAGGCGGCGAACGAGGAGAAAGAGATCCACCTGTGAGCCGGCGGCCGGGGGTCGCCACCGCCGCCCTGGTGCTCGCCCTCGCCGGGCCGCTGGAGGCGCAGGGCACGCCGCGGGACTCGTCCGTGACCGTGGAACTGCTCACCATCGGGCAGGGTGAGTGGGTGTACGAGAAGTTCGGCCACAACGCGCTCGTCATCACCGATCGTGCCGCCGGCACCTCCGTGGCGTACAACTGGGGCGTGTTCGACTTCGCGCAGCCCGGCTTCCTCGGCCGGTTCTTCACCGGCGACACGAAGTACTGGGTGGCCGGCTTCGACACCCGGGCCTCGGTCGAGTTCTACCGGTCGATCAATCGCACGGTGGAGGTGCAGCGCCTCCGGCTCTCGCCGTCGCAGGTGCGCGCGCTCCGCAACCTTGCCGAGCGCAACGTCGAGGAGGCCAACAAGTACTACCGGTACGACTACTTTCGCGACAACTGCTCCACGCGCGTGCGCGACCTGCTCGACCAGGTCCTCGGTGGCGCGCTGCGCCGCGCCACCGAACGCGCTCCGGGTGACGGGACGTTCCGGTCGCACACGCAGCGCCGTGTCGCCGACAACATCTTCACCTATGCGGGGCTGACGATGGCCGTCGGGCGGCGCGCCGATTCCACGCTGTCGCGCTGGGACGAGATGTTCGTTCCCATGAAGGTGCGCGACCGCGTGCGCGAGCTGCAGGTCCCGGGCCCCGATGGCCGCCTCGTCCCGCTCGTCGAGGCGGAGCAGGTGGTGTTCGCGTCCTCGCGAGCGCCGGAACGGCTCCAGCCGCCGTCGTGGGCCGGCGCCTTCTTCGCCGTCGGCGCCGTGTTCGCAGCCCTCGTGCTGGCGCTCGCCCGGCTGGCCCCGTCCCGGCGCGGTGCGCGTCTGGCGCTGGCCACCTTCGGTGCGACGTGGGGTGTGAGTGCCGGCGTCGTGGGCCTCGTGCTCCTCCTCGCGGCGACCGTCACCCGCCACGTCTACTGGCAGCAGAACGTGTCGCTGGCGCTGCTGCCCCCCACGGGCTTCCTCTTCGCCCCGCTCTGGTGGCTCTGGCTCACCCGCGGTGCTCGAGGGCTCGGCACCACGATCGGCTTCGCGGCGTTCCTCGCGCCGCCGGTGCTCGGCACGCTGCTCGCCCTGGCCGATGGCGGGTGGCATGGCGCATTGCCCATCATCGCGCTCACGCTCCCCATCCACGCCTCCCTCGTGGCCGCGGTCACGCTCGTGGCGGCACGGGATCACACGCGCATCATGCGCTTCGCGGCGGCCTGATGCGCGCCATCGGGGTGGATGTGGGCGGGACCTTCACCGACCTCGTGAGCGTCGGCGTGGACGGCACCGTGGAGGCCCGCAAGGTGCTCTCCACGCCCGAGGACCAGAGCCGCGGCGTCGAGGCGGCGCTGGGCACGCTCGCCGCCGATCCGGCCACGGTGGAGCGCATTGCCCACGGCACCACGGTCGTCACCAATGCGTTGCTCGAGCGAAAGGGCGCGCGCGTGGTGCTGTGTGCGACGGCGGGCTTCACGGACCTGCTCGAGCTCCGGCGTCAGGAGCGCGCCTCGCTCTACGACCTGTCCCAGCATCACCCGGCGCCGCTCGTCACGACGGAGAACACGGTCGGGGTGGCCGAGCGGATGCGGCCCCACGGCCTCGGCCTGCCGCTCACGCCCGACGCGATCGCCCGCACCGTGGCCGCGGTGACCGCGCGGGCCCCGGAGTCCGTCGCCATCGCGTTCCTGCATGCCTACGCGCACCCGGCGCACGAGTCGGCGCTGGCGTCGGCGCTGCGCGATGCACTCCCGGGGATCGAGATCGTGCCATCGCACGAGGTGTTGCCCGAGATCCGCGAGTACGAGCGGACCTCGACCACGACCGCCGAGGCGTACGTGCGCCCGCTCGTGGCGCGCTACCTGCGCCGCCTCGGCGATACCCTGCAGCAGGGAGGCTATCCGGCGCCCGGCGTGGTGACGTCGGCGGGGGGCGTGCTGCCCGCGAGCGAAGCGGCGCGGCACGGCGCCGCCCTCGCCTTGTCCGGGCCGGCGGGCGGCGTCACGGGGGCAGCCCTCGCGGCGCGCGCCGCCGGCTTCGACCTCGCGCTCTCCATCGACATCGGCGGCACCAGCGCCGATGTCGGGCTCATCGAAGGCGGAGAGCCGCTCATCGAATCGGGCGGTGCCGTGGCGGGGGTGCCGATCGCGCTCCCCCGCGTGCTCGTCGAGACCGTGTCGGCCGGTGGCGGGTCGCTGGCCTGGCGCGACGACGGGGGCGCCCTGCGCGTGGGGCCGCGCTCGGCGGGGGCGCGCCCCGGGCCGGTCGCCTTCGGGCAGGGAGGCACCGAACCCACGGTCACCGACGCGCACGTGGCCCTGGGCAACATCCGTGCGTCGCGGTTCACGGGCGGCGTGCAGCTCGACGCCGATGCGGCGCGTCGCGCCATCGCGCGGTTGGGCGCCCAGCTGGGCGCGACGGCCGAGCGCACGGCGCAGGCCATCATCGCGACGGCCGATGCCGAGATGGCGCGGGCCCTCCGGCGCGTGAGCGTCGAGCGTGGGGTCGATCCGCGGCGGGCGGTGCTCGTGGCCTTCGGCGGCGGTGGGCCGTTGCATGCGTGCGGGCTCGCGGAACGCCTGGGGATGACGGCGGTGCTGGTACCGCCGTGGGCCGGCGTGCTCTCGGCGTTCGGCCTCGCCGTCGCGGCCGAGCGGCGCGAGGCCATCGCGAGCGTCATGGCGGTGACCGACCACCTCGACATCGCCGCCGTCGGCGCTCACCTCGCCGCGCTGGAGCAGCGCGTGCGTGCGCCCGAGCCGGACGCGGTGCGGCGTTGGTGGATGCGCGCGCGCTATGTGGGACAAGGACATGAACTCGAGGTCGCCTGCGCGCCCGGTGACGGTGGTGCGCAGATCGCCGAGCGGTTTGCCGAGCGACACCAGGTGCGCTACGGGTTCACCCTCGAGGCGCCCGTCGAGTGCGTGAGTTGCCGACACGCCGCGGTGGGCCGCGCCCGCCATGCGACGTTCGAGCGACGCGGCCATTCGCCGTGGAACCCGGAGCGCCTCGAGGACGATGGGTCGCCGATCGACGCGACGGTGCCGGGACCGGCGAGCATTGCGCTGAGCGATGCCACCCTCTTCGTGCCCGCGGGATGGACCGCGCGTGCCCTTCCCACTGGCGGCTGGCTGGTGCGCCACGCATGACCACGCCTCGCCCCGCCCCCATGGCCGATGCGCCCTTCGATCCGCTCGAGCTCTCCGTGCTCGCTCACGCGGTCGCGATGGTCGCCGAAGAAATGGGGAGCGTCCTCGAGCGGGGCGCGCTGTCGCCCAACATCCGGGAGCGGCGCGATGCCTCCGCCGCGCTGTTCGATGCCGAGGGACGCATGGTCGCCCAGGCGGCGCACATCCCCGTGCATCTCGGCGCCATGCCGGAATCGGTGCGCGCCGTGATGGCGCGGGGGCCCCGGCCCGGTGACCTCTTCCTGCTGAATGATCCGTACCACGGGGGGTCGCACCTGCCCGACCTCACGATGGTGCTCCCCATCGACGAGGACGGCGCCATCATCGGCTTCGCGGCGGTGCGGGCGCACCACGCCGACGTGGGGGGCATGAGCCCGGGCTCGATGCCGCAGGGCGCCACGGAGATCTTCCAGGAGGGACTCATCGTGCCGCCGGTGCGCCTCGCGCGGAACGGCGAGATCGACGAGGAGGTCATGTCCCTCGTGCTCGCGAATGTGCGCACCCCCGTCGAGCGCCACGGCGACCTTGCGGCGCAACGGGCGGCCTGCGAGGCCGGCGCCGAGGGGTGGCGCGCCCTCCGCCGTCGCGAGGGAATCGAGCGGCTCGACGCCGGCTGCGATGCGCTGCTCGACTACACCGAGCGTCGCACCCGCGCCCGCCTCGGCGCGCTCGAAGGGAAGGTCGGCCGCGCGATGGACTACCTCGAGGGCGACGGCGTCAGCGATGCGCTCGTGCCGGTGTGCGTGACCGCCACGGTGCGCGACGCGCGTCTCGTGCTCGACTTCGCCGGCACGTCGCCGCGGGTGGCCGGCAA
>JANLSF010000276.1:0-1974 GCA_031362285.1 Gemmatimonadota bacterium
GCGATCGTCGAGCGCTTCGATCTGGTGAGACGCCGCACCGTCGAGAACCGGCACTATGGCTGGGTGCCGAGGGTTCGCATCGCGCACGCCGGCGGTACCCTCACCGTGGGCGGAGAGCTGCGCGCCCACGACGGGCGGCACTGGGGCGAAGTGCTGACCGGTCGCGGGGCGCAGCCTGACATCCAGCCCAACCATGTCTACTACGACTACCATCCGCGCACCCTGGCCGCCGGGCTCTTCGCGCGCGAGGAGTGGCAGGCCCATCCGCGGTTGCTGGTCACCGCCGACCTCGCCTGGCGGCACCAGGATTACCGCATGCGCGGCGATCGCTTCGATGGGATCCGCTTCGATCAGCCCTACGACCTCGCGGTCCCGCGGCTGGGGGCGACCTGGACCCCGCGCGAGCCACTCAGCCTCTACGGATCGTTCGCCCACTCCCGTCGCGAGCCCGCGTTCCGCGACCTCTACGACGCCGAGGGCGCGGGCAGCGTCCCGCTGTACGCACGCGTCGACGTAGCCAACGGCATCTACGAGGACCCGCTGATTCGTCCCGAGCGCGTGAACGACTGGGAGATCGGCGGCTCGTGCGCTCGTGGCCAAGCCACGTTCACCGCGAACCTGTTCCGCATGGACTTCGAGGACGAGCTGGTCTACGGGACGTACAACACCGACCTCGGCTACTCGATCCTCGGCAACGCCGCGCGCTCGATCCACCAGGGGATCGAGCTGGCCGGCCGGCTGGACCGCGCGCTGGCACCCGGAGTCGAGGCGCGCCTCGATGCGAATGCCACCCTGAGCGACAACCACTTCGTGCGCTACGAGGAGACCACCTACGACTACTTCGGCGCCCTCGTCGTCAATCGCTACGACGGCAAGACGATCGGGTTCTTCCCGGCGATAATGGCGAATCTCGGCGGGCGGATCGAATGGCGGAGCGCGACGCTCGGCGCCGCGATCCAGCACGTGGGCCGGATCTACCTCGACCATACCGAGCAGGAGTCGGCGAGCGCGGATCCCCGCACGACGCTCGACCTGAGCGGCGCGTACCGGCTCGCCGCCGGCGGAGACTCCCACCTCGAGCTGGGCCTCCGCGTCCTGAACGCCACGAACGCCGAGTACACGACCGGCGGCTACATGGACTTCGAGCCGGACGGCACGCTGACGCCGCGCTTCATCCCGGCGGCGACGCGGAGCTGGATCGCGCAGGTACGCATGGAGTGGTGAGGGGTTCGTCGACCGTGCCACACGGGGCCGCCCTCACGCCCACCGATGCGGCCGCTCCCTCGTCTTTTCGAACCCCAGTTCGTCGCAGAGCGCGAGCCAGCGATCGCGCGGCACGCCCTGCCACCGCAGGTCCTCGAGCGTCTGCGTGATCGGAACGTCGCGGCGGAGCGTCGCGAGGCGGCGGAAGAGCATCGCCTCATCGATCCGCTCGCGCAGCGTCGCCGCGAGCCGGTCCGCGCCGCGGACCTTCACGTCCCAATGCGCGGGATCGGGCGGGATGCTCTCGAGGTGGACCCAGCGCGCGAGTGCTACGGCTGCGGACTTGGCGCCCCAGCCCGGGAGCCCGGGATAGCCGTCCGAGCTGTCGCCCACGAGTGCCAGCCAGTCGGGGATCGAGCCCGGCGCGACGCCGAACTTCTCCCGCACGCCGTCCTCGTCGTAGGTGATCCTCCGCATGCGATCGCGCTGGACGATCTTCGTGCCGCTGACACATTGCGCGAGGTCCTTGTCGGGCGTGCAGATCACGACCTCCTCGACCTCGTCGCCGAACCGCGCCGCCGCCGCGGCCAACGCGTCGTCGGCCTCGAACTCGACCATCGGCCACACGACGACGCCGATCGTCTCGAGCGCCCGCTCGGCCAGCGGGAACTGCGCCATCAGGTCCGCGGGCACGCCCTCCTCGGTCTTGTAGCCGGGCCACAGGTCGTTCCGGAAGCTCCGGACCACGTGATCCGTCGCCGCCGCGAATGC
>JANLSF010000356.1:0-2057 GCA_031362285.1 Gemmatimonadota bacterium
CTGTTCAGCGCGACGATGCCCCCCGAAGTCGAGGCGCTGGCGCGGAAGTACCTGCGCAAGCCGGTGGTGGTGCAGGTGGGGCGCCGGTCGAGCGCTGCCACGACGGTCAAGCACGCCGTCTATCCCGTGCCGCAGGAGCGCAAGCCGGCCCTGCTGGTGCACCTGCTCAAGCAGGCCGAGATGGACTCGGTGCTGGTGTTCACCCGCACCAAGCACGGTGCCGACCGGGTGGTGCATGCCCTCGGTGCGGCGGGGATTGACGCGACGGCGATGCATTCCGACCGCTCGCAGAAGGAGCGCACGGCGGCAATCGAGGACTTCAAGGCGGGAAAGATCCGGGTGCTCGTGGCGACCGATATTGCGCAGCGGGGGCTTGACATCACGGGCTTCTCGCACGTGATCAACTACGACGTGCCACAGCAGGCCGAGGACTCCGTGCACCGGATCGGGCGCACGGGGCGCGCCGCGGCGACCGGCGACGCGTACACCTTCATGGCGACCGACGAGATCGGCATGGTGCGCACGATCGAGCGGATGATCGGGCAGAAGATCGAGCGGGTCAGCGTGCCGGGGTACGACTTCGGTACCCTCGAGGCGGTGGAGTGACGGTCTGAGGAAAATGAGAAAGGCGTAACCACGGAGCAACCGTGTTGGTTTGGGTTAGTTGGGGAGGGCGGCCGTGGGGTTCCAGGGGGTGCCCTCACGGCACATCGCATTCGCGATCGCGACGAGGCGCCGCATGACGGCGACGAGCGCCACCTTGCGCTCTTTGTGCTGCGCGACGAGGCGGGCGTAGAAGGCCCCGAGCGGGGTGTGGGGCATGCGCGTGAGCGTGATCGCGGACATGTAGAGCACGTGCCGGAGCGCGGCGCGCCCGCCGTAGATGTGGCGCCCCCCATCGAACTGCCCGCTCGCGTGATGGAACGGCGCGACGCCGACCAGCGCGGCCAGCTCTTGGCGCGAGAGGTGACCGAGCTCGGGCAGGTAGGCCAGCAGGCTCACCGCCACGACCAACCCGACGCCCGGAATGCTCTGCAGCAGCGCCATCGTCGCGTGCCACTCGGGATGCTGCTGGACCAGGGTGCGCACGTCCGTGTCGGTATCCACGAGCTGCGCGCGCAGGTGCGCAATGAGGCGCTCGAGGCTCGGCTTCACCGGCGACGCCGGAAAGAGCCCCTGTTGCTCCAAGCGCTGCTCCTCCGCGGCCAGCAGCTCGATGAGCTGCCGGCGGCGCTGCAGCACGAGCAGCAGCGCCCGCCGGGCGGGATCGGGCCGCGGGCGCTGCGCGGGCGCCATCCGGGCCGCGTACAGGGCCAAGGTCCGCGCGTCCAAGCGATCGGTCTTCGCCAGCAGGCCGGCGGCGCGCGCAAAGTGGCGCACGCGCCCCGGCTCCACGAGCGTCGCCGGCAGCGCGGCGTCATCGAGGGCCGCGAGCACCGGGAGCTCGTAGCCCCCGGTGGGCTCCAGCACGACCAACACCGGCGCCAGCTTCGCCAGCTTCTTCGCCAAGCCGCGTAACTCCCGCATCCGTGTGCCACAGGCCCACGTGTCGCCCGTCGGCCAGACCGCCACCACGACCTCGTCCTTCGCCACGTCGATCCCGATGAACCGCTCCGTCGTTGTCATCTGTCCTCCGGTCGCAGGCACCTCCGTCGCAAGACGACGCGCACCGTCCTTGCAATGCGGGCTCCGCCTGAGGCGGGCACCTGGCAACCGTCCGGGCTCTCGCGTCTCACGTGGCAGCCCTGCGGCCCCCGCTCCGTGGCGGACTCGAACGTCCAAGACACTTCCGGGCTCACAGACCTGCCGATGCCGACGAACGTACTGCTTTTCAGACATACAAGGCACGGAGCACGACCACGGAGGTTCACGGAGGTGACAACTACTTGGGACTTGGGGGCGCCGGGACGGGCCCTCGCGCCGCGGTACGCTGCCGGCCCATGGGCTGTGTTCCAATGAAACAGTTGTCGTGGCCCCTGCCTCCCCCTTCAACCTCCGGGCCCCTCGGTGCCTTGTATGTCTCAAAAGCAGTACGTTCGTCGGCATCGGCAGGTCTG
>JANLSF010000364.1:0-7984 GCA_031362285.1 Gemmatimonadota bacterium
CCACCGAACGGCTGCTGCCCGACCACCGCGCCGGTGCACTTGTCGTTCAGGTAGAAGTTGCCGGCCGCGTTGCGCAACGCCAGCGTGGCCTCGGCGAGCGCCGCGCGGTCCTGCGAGAGCACGGCACCGGTGAGCGCGTACGGGGACGTCTCGTCGATGATCGTGAGCGTCTCGTGCCACTTGGCGTCGTCGTACACGAACACCGTGAGCACGGGGCCGAAGATCTCCTCGCAGAGCAGCCGGTAGCCGGGGTCCTTCGTTTCCACCAGCGTGGGCTCCACGAACCAGCCCGTGCTCGCATCGGCCTTGCCACCGGCCACGATCGTGGCGCTGGCCTTGGCCTCGGCCAGGTAGCCGGTGATCCGGTCGTGCGCCTTCTTGTCGATCACCGCGCCCATGAAGTTCCGGAAGTCGCGGGTGTCGCCCATGCGGATCTCGGCGATCATCGCGACCATCTGTTCCTTGATGCGCGGCCAGAGCGACTTCGGCACGTAGAGCCGGCTCGCCGCCGAGCACTTCTGCCCCTGGTACTCGTAGGCGCCGCGCACGGCGGCGACGGCGACCGTGGTGGGATCGGCGCTCGGGTGCGCGAGGATGAAGTCCTTGCCGCCCGTCTCGCCCACGATGCGCGGGTACGAGCGATACCGCCCCATGTTGCGCCCGATCGTCTCCCACATGGAGTTGAACACCGTGGTGCTGCCGGTGAAGTGCACCCCGGCGAGCTCGCGGTGCGCGAGCGCCACCTTGGAGATCTCGACCGGGTTGCCGGGCACGAAGTTGATCACGCCGGGCGGGAGCCCGGCGGCCTCGAACACCTTCATCGTGTACCACGACGACAGCATCGCGGCGTGCGACGGCTTCCAGAGCACCACGTTCCCCATCATCGCGGCGGAGGCGGGGAGGTTGCCGCCGATGGCCGTGAAGTTGAACGGCGTGACGGCGTAGACGAATCCCTCGAGCGCCCGGTAGTCCATGACGTTCCACGCGCCCGGCACCGACAGCGGCTGTTCCTCGTAGATCTGCTGCGCGTACATGGCGTTGAAGCGGAAGAAGTCGGCCATCTCGCAGGCCGCATCGATCTCCGCCTGGTAGACGTTCTTCGACTGGCCGAGCATCGTGGCGGCGTTGATGGTCGCGCGCCACGGGCCGGTGAGGAGGTCAGCGGCGCGCAGGAAGACCGCGCAGCGGTCCTCCCAGCTCCAGTTCGCCCAGCTCGCCCGCGCCTCGAGGGCGCGCGCGATCGCCTGCTCGGCGTGCGCGGGGGTCACGTGATGGAAGTCGGCCAGCACGTGCTGGTGCGCGTGCGGCATGGTGACCTGGTGCGTCTGTCCGGTGCGGATCTCCTGGCCACCGATGACGGCGGGAATGTCGGGGCGTTCCCCGCTCATGCTCGCGAGGCGGGCCTTGAGCTCCGCGCGCTCGCTCGAGCCCGGGGCGTAACTCTTGATCGGCTCGTTGACGGCGGTCGGGATGCGGCGCACCCCCGTGAAGCCCGGGAGCGGCGGGGTGGAGGTCGGCGTGGCGGCGGCGCCAGTGCTGGCGGCGCGCGGGGTCGCGGGAGCGGTCGCGGTCATGGCCGTGGTCCTTCGGCAGGGAGCGGGGGCGGCACCGTGCGCGCCCCATCGTGGGCCGGAAGCTAGCCGCCGATCCGCGCGCCTGCATGGGTCGCGCCTCACCCCTCGCCCCGCGCGACGCTCCCTGCATATTTCTCCGGATGCGAGTCCTGTATGCCGACGACGAAGAAATGATGCGCCTGCTCCTCGGGACGCTGCTCGAGCAGGCGGGCCACGAAGCGGAACTCGTGCCGGATGGCCAGGCGGCCTGGGAGGCCTGGCAGCGGCACGAGCACGAACTGGTCGTCCTCGATTGGATGATGCCCGGCCTGGAGGGGATCGAGGTGTGCCGCCGGATACGTGCGCGGGATCCCGACCGGAAGTCGTTCGTCCTCATGGTCACCGCCAAGGACGCGCACGAAGACCTGGCGCAGGTCCTCGACGCGGGCGCCGACGACTATGTGTCGAAGCCGCTGACGCCACAGGTCTTCCTCACCCGGCTTCGGATCGCCGAGCGACGCATCGCCCAGGAAGAGGTTCGGCGGCGCGCGGAGCGTGCGCTGACCGAGGCGCGGTACCTGGCGGGGATCGGCGAAATCGCGATCGCGGTGCAGCACGAGATCAACAACCCGCTCGCGGCGCTCCTCTCGGTGGTCGGCCTCCTCAAGCAGGGGTTGTACGAGCCGGCGGAGATCCCCGAGGCGCTCGACGTGGTGTCCGAGCAGGCCAACCGCATCGCCACGGTGACGAAGCGGCTCAATACCCTCGAGCGGCCGCGCTCGGTGGAGTACGCGTACGGCGAGCGGATGATCGACCTCTCGGGCGCGTCGCCCGACGACCCCGGACGCACGTGAGCGTGCACCGCTTCGGCGGCCACACCGCCGACGAGGGCGGCCCGCCGATGGCGGCGCGGCGCGCGGGAAAGGGGGGAATGCAGGCGCTCCAGTTCTTCACCGCCAAGCCGACGTTCTACAACGAGAAGGCGACGGTGAAGCCGGAGCGGGTGGCCGCCTTCCGCGCCGCGCTCGACGAGGCCGGCATCGATCCGCGGTTCGTGGTGGTGCACGCCGGCTACGTGCTCAACACCGCCTCCCCCGAGCCGGAGAAGGCCACCAAGGCGGCGGCCGCGCTGGCCAAGGAGTTCGAGCGCTCCACGGCGTACGGGGTGGGCGCAGTCTGCTTCCACCCGGGCTCGGCCGGCACCTCGAGCCGCGAAGAGGCGTGCGCGCGCGTGGGCGCCGCGATCACGCAGGCGCTCACGCTCGTGAGCGAGGGCCCGACGCGGCTGCTCATCGAGAACACGGCGGGGGCCGGCAACACCATGGGGCGCACGGCCGAGGAAGTGGCGCTCATGCTCAGCCACGTGCCGGCGGCGCTGCGCCCGCGCACCGGCTACGGGCTCGACAGCTGCCACCTGTACGCCAGTGGACACGACCTGGGCGCGGGGGCGGCGGCGGTCACCGCCATCCTCGACGAGTTCCAGCGCGCCACCGGTGAGGCGCCCGGATTCTTCCACCTGAACGACTCGCAGGGGGCGCTGGCGTCGAACAAGGACCGCCACATGCTCATCGGCGAGGGGACGATCGGCGTCGAGCCGTTCCGGTGGCTCCTGGCCGACGCGCGCACGCACGGCGTGCCGCTCATCCTCGAGACGCCACACGAGCGATCGCCGGAGTCCGACACCGACGACACGCCGGACCCGTACGACCTGCGCATGATGGCGCTGCTGCGCGAACTCACCGCCTGACCGGCGACCGTCCGTCGCCCCCCGCCGCGCGCGACCGGCGCCGCACGCCGCACCCCGGAGATTCGATGTCGCACCTGTCGTTCGTCCACCTCACGCGGGCTGCCGGCGTTGCCGTGACCTGCGTCGTCATCGCGCGCGCCGCCCGCGCGCAGCAGCCCGAGCGCTGGTCGGTGGTCCTCACGATCGGCATCGACACCATCGCCACCGAGCGTGTCACGATGACGCCGACGTCCGTGGCCGGCGACCTGTTGACCAAGCAAGGCGGCTCCCGGCTGGCGTGGCGCATCGGTCGTGACGCCACCGGCCCGCGGCACTTCGCGCTCGTCGAGCGTGGCATCGACGACCCGCCCAACGGCCCCGCGAGGAACCGCGTCGAGGTCGCCTTCACCGGCGACTCGGCCATCGGCGTCGTCACGAATGGCACGGCCGCACCCGTCACGCGGCGCGTGGCGTCGTCGGCCGGGGCGGTTCCGTACGTCAATCCGTCCATGGCCATCACCGAGATGGCGGTCCGCGCGGCCCTCTTCGGCGGCAAGCGCGAAGGGACGGCGACCCTCTTCCTGCTGAACGGCCGCTCGGTCGAGATGCGCGTCACGCGCGTCGGCGACGACTCCCTGGTGGCGTCGATCGGGCCGACCGAGCTGCGCCTGCGGACCGACGCCGATGGCCGGTTCCTCGGCGGGGCGGTGCCCGCGCAACGACTGACGATCACGCGTGGCCCCTGGCTCGACGACGCGGCGCTCAAGCTGCCCAAGCCCGACTACGGTGCGCCGGCCGGGGCGCCGTACACAGCGGAAGAGGTGCGCGTGCCCACGGGGCGCGGCTACGAGCTGGTGGGGACGCTCACGAGGCCGAGCGGCGCGACGGGGAGGCTCGCCGTCGCCGTGACGAGCACCGGCTCGGGCCCGCAAGACCGCGACGAGGGGATCCAGGCGTTCGGCGACTACCGGTTGTTCCGCTGGGTGGCCGACACGCTGGGGCGCCGCGGCATCGCGGTGCTCCGTCTCGACGATCGCGGCACCGGCGCCTCCGGCGGCGACTTCTCCACGGCCACCAGCGCCGGTTTCGCCGATGACGTGCGCAGCGCGCTCGCGTGGCTGCGCGGGAGGGGGGACGTGGATGCAAGCAAGCTGTTCGTGGTGGGGCACAGCGAGGGCGGTCTCGTGGCCCCGATGGTCGCGGCTACCGACCCGCAGTTGGCCGGCATCGTGCTCATCGCCGGCCCCGCGCAGACGGGGCGGACGATCCTGAATTTCCAGCTGCGGAACGGGATTCTCGGTGACAGTTCGCAGCGGGGGGCGAAGCGCGATTCCGCCCTCGCGCGCGTTCCCGCGATGCTCGATTCCGTCCTGGCGGGAAGCCCGTGGATGCGCTTCTTCGGCGACCACGATCCGATCGCCACGGCGAAGAACGTGCGCGTTCCCGTGCTCATCCTGCAGGGAGCGACGGACCAGCAGGTGACGCCGGAACAGGCCGACGCGCTGGCCGCCGCCCTGCGCGCAGGGGGCAACCGCCGGGTCACGGTGCGGCTTTTCCCAGAGACAAATCACCTCATGGTGGCCGATCCGAGCGGCTTCCCCGGCGGCTATGCGAAGCTCCCGTCCATGGCGGTGCGCCCCGACGTGTTGGGCGCCCTGGCCGACTGGATCGCCGCTCTCAGCGGTCGCTCGGCGCCGCTCCCATAGGGGGTTCGCGGCGCTCCGGAGGGGCGCCCCGAGGGGGGCGGCCTGCTTCCCCAGCGGAAAGCACCCTATTGCGCTCGGTAGCCAGCGTCTTACCTTGTGCGCGTCAGCGGTACTTGCTCGGAGACACGAACTTCACCATGGAGAGGTCCTGATGGCTGCCAAGAAGAAGGCCGCGAAGAAGGCCACGAAGAAGGCGACGAAGAAGGTTGTGAAGAAGGCGGCGAAGAAGACGAAGCGCACGCCGAACGCTGCGTTCATGAAGCCGGTGACGCCGAGTGCGGCGTTGGCTGCGGTGGTGGGCGACAAGGCAATTCCGCGCACCGAAGTCACCAAGAAGATCTGGGCGTACATCAAGAAGAACGGCCTGCAGGACAAGAAGAACCGCCGCGACATCCACGCGGACGACAAGCTCAAGCCGATCTTCAAGAAGGACAAGGTCAACATGTTCGAGATGACCAAGCTGGTCAGCAAGCACCTGTCGTAACCACCGCGCAAGCGGTCCGGCGAGGGGGCGCGTCCGAAACGACGCGCCCCCTCGTTGCGTAGGTGCCCTTGCCGGTCCGCCCCCCCGGGCCGGAGATTCCCCCCTTCCTCGATCCCCAGTCCGCCGTGGCCCGCAAGAAGAACAAGCAGCAGCAAGCGTCCAGTGCCGAGTCCGTGGTCGCCAAGGTGCGTGCCGGCGGCGGTGGCGGAGGCGGCCTCACGCGCGCCAAGGTCGTCGAGGGGATCAAGTCGCTGGGCAGCGTGCTGCTGATCTTCTTCGCCCTGCGGATCTTCCTCGTGGAGGCGTACCGCATCCCGAGTCCCAGCATGGTGCCGACGCTGCTCGTGGGCGACTGGCTGTTCGTGAACAAGCTGCGCTTCGGGCCGCACATTCCGTTCACGAACATCAACCTGCCGGGGTATGCCGAGCCCGCGCGGGGCGACGTGATCGTCTTCGAGTCGCCCACGCAGGTGGACCAGCCCTGGGATCCCAATCCCACCCTCGTGAAGCGCATGGTCGCCATCGGCGGCGACACCGTGCACATGCGCGACGGCGTGTTCCACCTGAACGGGGTCGCCCAGCGCCAGGGGTTCGCCTCCACCAACCCGGTCGGTGACGGCACCGAGGTGAATCCGCTCTACGAGTGGCAGAGGCAGCACCAGGTCACCGGATCGCGCTTCGGGCCGCCGCCGGCCCAGTCCACGCACGACAACTGGGGACCGCTCATCGTCCCCGCCGGCCACTACCTGATGCTCGGCGACAATCGGTACAACTCGAAGGACGGCCGCTACTGGGGCCCCGTGCCGCGCGCGAACATCCGTGGCCGCCCGCTCTTCGTCTACTACTCGTGGGACGCCGACAGCGACCGCCCGCTCCCCTTCCTGACCGACATCCGCTGGCGCCGGCTGCTGCATTGGATCGAGTAGTCCCCTCGGCCGGGAACAGCGAGGGCGCGCGCCTCCGGCGCGGACTGACCCTCGGCGCGCTCGTGGCGCTCGTGGTGGGGAACCAGCTCGGCACGTCGTTGTACACGCTGCCGGCCTCGGTGGCCAATGCGGCGGGGCCGCTCGGGGTGGTGGCCTGGCTCGTCGCCGCGGCCGGCTTCTTCCTGCTGGCCGAAGTGTTCGCGGCGCTCGGTCCACGCTTCCCGCGCACCGGGGGCCCCTACGTCTTCGCGAACGCGGCCTTCGGGCGGTTCATCGGCTTCCAGACGGCGTGGTGCTACTGGCTCACCGCGTGGGTGGGGAACGTGGCCATCACCACCGGCGTGGTGGCCTACATCGGCTACTTCGTCCCTGCCATCGACCAGGTGCCGATGGTGCGCTTCGCGGTGGCACAGGCGCTGCTCTGGGGCGCGGCCTGGCTCAACGTGCGCGGCGTGCGGGAGAGCGGCCGGGTGCAGTTCGTGCTGCTCCTGCTCAACCTCGTGCCCTTCGTGCTGCTGGCGCTGTCGCTGCAGGCGTTCGACGCGCGGAACTTCACGCCATTTGCCCCCAAGGGCGTCGGCGGCCTGGGCGCGGGGGTGGTGCTGCTCGTGTGGGCCTTTGCCGGCGTGGAGTCGGCCACCGTGGCCGCGGAGGAAGTGGCGGGGGGCAGCTCGCTGATCCGGCGCGGAACGCGCATCGGCTTCGCCCTCGCGGCGCTCATGTTCATCCTGGCCGCGGTGGTCGTCACCGGGGTGCTGCCGAGCGGCGAGCTTGGCGCCACCGCCCGCCCGCTGAGCGCCGTGATGGAGCGCGCCCTCGGGCCGTGGGGTGGCACCGCGATTGCCGTGATCGGCGTCGTGACGGCGTTTGCGTGCCTCAACGGGTGGACGCTCCTGCTCGGGCGCGTCGCCTTCAGTGCCGCGCAGGACGGGGTCTTCCCGTCGGCCTTCGCGCGCGTGCACCCGCGCTACGGCACGCCGGCGGTCGGGTTGCTCATCGGCACGGCGCTCGCGTCGCTCGGCTTCTTCACCTACTTCAGCAACACGGTGCTGCAGGCGTTCGACAAGCTGGTGCTGCTCGCCAACTTCAGCATCCTGCTCATGTACTTGAGCAGCGCGGCCGCCGCCGTGGCGCTCAGCTGGACGGCGGGACGGATCTCCCCCGAACCCGAGCGTCGTCGGCTGCGGCTGATCGCGCTGGGCGCCACCGCGTTCGTGCTGTGGGCCATTGCGAGCCTCGATCGCGCCACCTTGTCGTGGGGATCGCTGGTCGTCGTGCTCGGCGTCCCGATGTACATTTTCAAGACGCGCGGTCGCTGATCGTCGCCGGGCCGCGCGAGCCCCCGCGTCCCGCTTCCATGCCCCGCCACTTCGCCTACAGTCCCGACATCGCCACCGCCTCGACGCTCCCGTCGCGGCTGTACACCGATCCGGTG
Source organism: Gemmatimonadota bacterium (assembly GCA_031362285.1). Lineage (GTDB taxonomy): Bacteria > Gemmatimonadota > Gemmatimonadetes > Gemmatimonadales > Gemmatimonadaceae > JACPPC01. Next base: position 7,831 of record JANLSF010000364.1, read on the forward strand.
TACCTCGAGCTGGAGCAGGAGCGCATCTTCGGGTCGGCCTGGCTGAGGCCGACCCGTTCCGATGGGCGTCGACCCGCCGCCCCGTACGTCGACAACAACGACGCGGCGAGGCAGCTCGAGCCGCGGCCGGCGGCGCGTCGGTCGGGCTGACGCC
>JANLSF010000366.1:0-1732 GCA_031362285.1 Gemmatimonadota bacterium
ACTGGAACCGCTTGCGGGCCTTCGGACGGCCCGGCTTCTTGCGCTCGACCGCGCGGGCGTCGCGCGTGAGCAGTCCGAAGCTGCGCAGCTTCGGGCGGAGCAACTCGTCGACCTGCACGAGGGCCCGCGAAACGCCGAGCCGGAGCGCGCCGGCCTGGCCCGTCTGGCCGCCGCCTTCGATGGTGGCCACCACGTCGAAGCGGCCGACCGAGTCCGTGACCGCCATCGGCTGCTGGATGGCGGTGACGAGCGACGGCCGCGGGAAGTAGTCACCGAGCGTGCGCCCGTTGACCGTCCACTTGCCCGAGCCGGGCTTCATGTAGACACGCGCGACGGCTTCCTTGCGGCGGCCGATGGTGTGAATCGTCTGGTCCGCCATGGCCTACTTCCCCTTCCCGAAGGTGAGCGTCTTGGGTGCCTGCGCGACGTGCGGATGGTCCGCCCCCGCGTACACGCGGAGCTTGATGCGGAGCTTCTGCCGTCCGAGGGCCGACTTCGGGAGCATGCCGTGGACTGCCTTCTCGATCACGCGCTCAGGGTGCTTGGCCAGCATCGAGGCGAAGGGCACGTGCTTCTCGTGGCCCATGTAGCCGGAGTACTGGAAGTACGTCTTCTGCTCGGCCTTGCGGCCGGTGACCTTCACCTTGCTGGCGTTGATCACGATGACGTTGTCGCCGGTGTCCATGTGGGGCGTGTACATCGGCTTGTGCTTGCCGCGAATGATCTTCGCGACTTCGGCGGCGAGCCGCCCGAGGACCATCCCGTCGGCATCGACGACGTACCAGTCGTGCTGGATGTCCGTGGGGGTCGCAGTGTAGGTGCTGCGCATGCGTGGGGGTGAACCGGAAATGCCGTGTGAAGAACCCCGCACCGGTGCGGAACGCAACCCGGGTCTTGGGACGCCCGTGGCAGGGCGGTTTTTGGACAGAACCTCAAGTTAGACAGGCGGTTAGCCGCGGTCAACCGCCGGTGTTCTGCAGCAGACCCTGCCGACGCGGGCTATCCTTCCGCCTCCAGATGCGGATGAAACGCGTTCTCGTCTCCCTGGCCGTCGCCTGGGTGCTCTACGCCGGCTGGATCCTTGCCGGCGGCGGGCTCACGCACGTCACGGCCAACGACCTCATCTACCTGTTCTTCCCGTGGTCGGCGGTGGCGAGCGCCGCGGCCGCTTCTCGTCGCACGACGCTCCCGCCGGCCGCTCGTGAGGCGTGGGGCTGGATCACCGCCGGCCTGATCGTCAGTGCGCTCGGCTCCCTCGGCTGGTTGGTGCTCGACCTCCTCAAGGGGCCGACGCCGGCCATCGCGCTGCCAAACTGGACGGCGGTCACATATCTGCTGTACTACCCGCTGGTGGTCCGCGGCCTGACCTCGTTTCCGACGGCGCGCCGCCTTCGAGCGGAGGCGCGCCGAGGCTGGCTCGACGGCGTCCTCGTGACCACCGGCATCGTCACGGCGGGCTGGTACCTGCTCTGGAACACGACCCACCTCTTCGCCTCGGCCGAGGGGCAGGACACGCTCACCAGCCTCGTCCTGCTGGGGAGCGACTTCTTCGTTGCCTGGGCCGCGCTGTCGTTGGCCCGTGAGCGCGATGATCTCGATGCGCGCGGCGGGTTCGTGGTCCTGGCCATCGGACTGCTGGTCATCGCCTGCGGCGACACTGCGCTCTCCCTCGACCAGCTGATCGGCACGTACCGGAGCGGGCGACCGGTCGACGCGCTCACCTCGCTCGGGT
>JANLSF010000371.1:0-4374 GCA_031362285.1 Gemmatimonadota bacterium
GCCGACCCCACCCTTGCCCATGAGCATCACGAGGCCGTGCCCGTCGGCCTCGATCTGGTCGATCAGGGCGCCGAGGGGCGGAGTGTCGGGCGCGGCGTCGAACGCGCCGGGGCTCGCCAGCGTCGGCACGTCCGCCGCGAGGAGGGCGCGCAGGGCGCGCACGCCGACGAGGGTGTAGCCCTTGAGCGGCACCGTGTCGTGCGGGAGGCTGCGGAGCGCCTCGGGGAGGTCGAGGAGCGCGGCCGCCTCGCGCGCGACGATGGCCGTGGCCAGTGGATCGCGCCCCGCGTCGGCCGCCTCGAGCACGCCGTTGACCACGAGGTACTGGTGCGCGATGCCGATGGCGTCGAGCTCGTGCTGGGTGCGCGTGACTTCCTGCAGCGCCGAGTGCTGGGCGCGCGCCACGAGGATCATGCGCGTGCGCGCCGGATCGGCGAGCGCGGCCACGGCGTCGCGGTACTGCGCGCGCTGCTTTTCCAGTCCGGCGAGCGGGCCGAGACAGGAGGCGTCGCCCTTGCCCTCATCGAGGAACGAACTCCACGCCCCGGGGAGCTGGAGCAGCCGGATCGTGTGCCCCGTGGGCGCGGTATCGAAGACGATGTGGTCGCAGCCCCCGGTGAGCGCGCTGTCGGTGAGGAGCGCCGTGAACTCGTCGAACGCGGCGATCTCGGTGGTGCAGGCGCCGGAGAGTTGTTCCTCCATTCCCTTGACGACGTCGTCGGGGAGCACGCCGCGCACCGGGCCCACGATGCGATCGCGGTACGCCTGTGCCGCCGCTGGCGGGTCGATTTCGAGCGCCGACAGGTTGGGAACTTCCGCCAGCGGGGTGATCCGATTGCCGATGGTCACGCCGAACACCTGCCCCACGTTCGAGGCGGGATCGGTGCTGACGAGCAGCACGCGGCGCCCGTCGTCGGCCAGCCGTACCGCCGTGGCGCAGGCGAGCGACGTCTTGCCGACGCCACCCTTCCCGGTGAAGAAGAGGAAGCGCGGCGCGTCCGCGAGGAACCTCATGACGGCTCCCCGGGCGTCAGGACCTGCAGTCGGCGCGAGGCCGGTGCCGGGGCCGGCGCGGTGTATGCGACGCCGAACCAGTCGGCCAGCTCCCCCCGCGAGGGATAGCGCCCGGAGAGCGCCAACCGGTCATCGAGCAGGAGGGCCGGCAGCGCGGCCTCGCCGCGTGCGGCGAGGAGCGCGGCGATGGTCGCCTCGTGCGCGAAAGCGAGCGGTTCCTGCGCGAGGTTCATGCGCGTCACGGCGTGACCGTGTGTGCACAGCCAGGCGATGTCCGACGCGAAGGTCACGAGCGCCAGATCCACTTCCACGCCGCACACGCCGGAACTGCAGCAGAGGGCGGGGTCGAACACGCGGAGGGTGGGCATGACGAGGACTCCTGGACGGTCGGGGAAGACGCTTACGTGACGGTGTCGCCGATCCGTTGCAGGGCGCGCGCGAAGGCCGTGCGATCGCGCATCAGCTCGGCCGGCGGCAGCGCGAAGAACGCCTCGATGCGCGCGCGCAGCGAGCGGTAGGCGCGGTCAAACGCCGCGTTGATCTCGGCGTCGGTCCCCGTGGCATGGGCGGGGTCGTCCACCCCCCAGCGCGCGCGCACGGCGGGGCCGAGGTACGCGGGACACGTTTCGCCGGCCGCACTGGCGCACACCGTGACCACGATCTCCGGCGTCACTCGCAGGCCGTCCCACGACTTGCTGTGGTAGCCAGTGGTGGCGATCCCCTCGCGCGCGAGCAGGGCCAGCGAGCGCGGGTGCACGGAGCCCGTGGGATGGCTGCCGGCGCTGATCGCGAGCCAGCCGGCGGGGGCGAGGTGGTTGAACGTTGCCTCGGCCAGGATCGAGCGGCAGGAGTTGCCCGTGCAGAGGAAGAGGACGGTGGTGGGGCTCACGTGATGGTCCGCGCGCGGGCCGCGCGTGTCGTGCTGCGACGGCGCACGAGCGCGGCGGGCGCGCAGTCGCCGCCGTCGCCCGCGCAGCAGTTGTCGGTGAGGTAGGCGAGCAACTCGGTCATGGCCGGGAACGCGGCCGCGTAGTAGATGAAGCGGCCGTCCTGCCGCGCGACGATGAGCCCAGCGCGCGACAGTTCCTTGAGATGAAAGCTCAGGGTGGCCGGGGCGACGCCGAGCCGGTCGGCGATGACGCCGGCGGCGAGGCCCTGTCGGCCCTCGGCCACGAGCAGCCGGTACGCGGACAGTCGCGTTTCCTGCGCGAGCGCGGCAAGCGCCGCGATGGCGACTGGTAGTTTCATGCTTCGAAAACTATCGAAGCATCATGGCGCCGCAAGGGCGGTCGGCGGGCGAACCGTCGGCTCAGGGCGATCGCGGCCGGCGCGGCACCCAGCGCGGCACGCGCGCCGCATACGCCCGGTACGACTCGCCGAACTGCGCGGCCAGGTGCGGTTCCTCGTACAGCCGAACGAACAGCTGGAACACGAGCCACACGAGCGCCGCGTACGCGGCGAGCCACGCGCTCGCGCTCAGCAGCACCTCGCCGAGGAGCACCGTCAGCACCGCCACGTACATCGGGTTGCGCACCCAGCGATAGACCCCACGGACCACGAGGCGGCGCGGCGGGTCGATGGGCGCCGGCGTGCCGCGTCCCTCGACCACGAAGCGCCCCGCGCAGGCGAGGTAGAGCGCAACGCCCAGCGCCATGGGGAGGAGGCCGACGAGGTGGCGCTCGCCAACGAGGAGCCACACGCTGCGCGGTCCCGGCGCCGTGGCGATGAGCCACGGCACGAGGCCGGCGACGCTGCCCGGCACGAGCAGCGTGAACAGGACGGTCCGGACGACGAACGACATCGCGCTCAGTCCGGACCGGGGCGCGCCGCGCGAATCGCCGGCACGTCGACGATGCGCGTTCCGCGCACGGGATGCTCCACCGCCTCGACGAGCGCGTCGAGCATCTGGGCAAGCGTCACGAGGCCGCAGCGCAGGGCGCCGTCGCGCGAGGCCGGCAGTCGCTCCGCGATCGCGTAGAGGGGCACGAGGAGTCGCGGCCACTGGTGGCCGGGGCCCAGCACGTACCAGGGCCGCAGCATCGTCGCGTTCAGCCCCTTGGCCGTGATGTACGCCTCGCCGCGCTGGCGAACCGACTGGTAGGCCTTCATCACCGGCGCCGGGTGCGCGACGCTCACGTACACCAGGTGCGCCACGCCGGCGGTGGATGCCGCGTCGGCCGCCGCCTGCACCGACACGAGGTCGACGGCCTCGAATTCACGCGCCTTCGCCGGCCCGGGATGCGGCGTGCCCACGAGGTGCACCAGCGTGGTGGCCGGCGCCACTCGCGAGGCATAGCTCGAGCCGTCGAGCGCATGGCCGAGCACGGGCTCGGCTCCGACCGGCAGCTTGTGCTCCGACCCGGGCCGCACCAGCGCCCGCACCCGGTGCCCGCGGCGCAGCAGTCGCGTGACCAGCCGGCTCCCGAGGTAGCCCGTGCCGCCGGTGACGAAGACCGTCGTCGCGTCCCTCGACATCCGTCGGTTAGTCGGCGGTCGGAACCGTGGCGCCGTTCTGCTTGAACACCACGCCTCCCTTCATCACGAACAGCACCTTCTCGAGTTCGCGAACGTTCGCCAGCGGGTCGCCGCCGGTCGCGATCAGGTCGGCCCACTTGCCGGCGGTGACCGTGCCCACCTTCTCCGTCCATCCGAGCAATTCGGCCGCGCTCGAGGTGGCCGACACGATGGCCTGCATCGGCGTCATCCCCCACTCCACCATCGTGGCGAACTGCTTGCCGTTCATGCCATGCGGGTATACGCCGGCATCGGTGCCGAACGCCATCTTCGCCCCTGCCTTGAACGCCTTCCGGAAATTCTCGCGCTGCGTGCGCCCGACCATGCGCTCCTTGGCGAGGATCTTCTCGGGATATCCGAGCCGGCCGTACTCGGCCAGGATGTAGTCGTCGTTGTAGACGTCCATGACGAGGAAGGTCCCCTTCTCCCTGGCGAGGGCGATCCCCTCGTCGTCGATGAACGAGGCGTGCTCCACGGACGCGACGCCGGCGCGGATGGCCCGCTTGATCCCCTCGGCGCCATGGGCGTGCGCGGCCACCTTCTTGCCCCACATGGCGGCCTCGTCGACCATGGCCTTCATCTCCTCGAGCGAGTACTGCGGGGCGCCCACCGACTCCTCCTCGGAGAGCACGCCGGCGGTTGCGACCATCTTGATGACGTCGGCGCCGTACTTCACCTGGGTGCGCACGAGCTTGCGGATGGCGTCGGCACCATCGGCGATGCCCGTGGTCCCCTCGAAGCGGAGGTACGGGCTCATGCCGTTCAGGTCGGCGTGACCGCCGGTCGCCCCGATCGAGCTGGTGGAGGTCACCATGCGCGGGCCGGCGACCTCGGCGCGATTGATCG
>JANLSF010000396.1:0-3783 GCA_031362285.1 Gemmatimonadota bacterium
AGCGCAGCGCGAGCCCGAACGCAGCGACCCCGAGCGGCACCGTCAAGGCGAAGAGCGCGCGCCAGCTGAACGCGGCGATCAAGAGGCCGCCGAGCGACGGCCCGAGCGCCGTGCCAGTGGCCGACATGGTGCCGAGCAATCCCATGGCGCGGCCGGTCCGCTCTGGCGGCACCGTGTCGCCCACGAACGCCAGCGTGAGGGCCAGCATGACGGCCGCGCCCATTCCCTGCACCGCGCGGGCGGCCACGAGCAGGCCGAGGCCGGAAGCGAGTGCGCACAGCGCCGAGGCCACCGTGAAGAACGCGATACCGCCCAGGAGCAGTCGCCGCCGACCCATCAGGTCGCCCAGGCGGCCCGCCCCCACGATCAGCGTCGTGCTGGCCAGCAGGTACGCGAGCACGATCCACTGCACCGCCTGGAACGAGGCGTCGAACGCCTGCGCCATGGTCGGCAGCCCCACGTTGGCGATGCTGGTGCCAAGCGACGAGAGCAGCATGGCCAACGACAGCGCGGCGAGCGCCCCGGCGCCCGGCGCGGCTGGCGCAGCTGGCGCGGCTGGTGCGGCTGGTGCGGCTGGTGCGGGACGCCCGGCGGCGAGGGGCGCCGCGGAAGGCGGCCGGGAGCAGCTGGAGGAGGCGGACGCGTCTCTCATGACCGAACGATGGCCCAGGCCAGCCATGGCGTACAGCGCACGCAACGCACGGTATAGCTGCACACAACGCCCCATATGCGTAGCTTTCCGGCATGGACCATCCCGACTTCAACCTGCTGGTCACCCTCGACGTCCTGCTCGAGGAAGGGAGCGTCGCACGCGCGGCGCGCCGTCTGGACCTCAGTCCCTCCGCCATGAGCCGCGCGCTGGCGCGCCTGCGCGCCGCGACCGGCGATCCGCTCCTCGTGCGGGCTGGGCGCGGGCTCGTCCCCACCCCGCGCGCTGGCGCACTGCGCGATCGGGTGCGCCAGCTGGTGCGGGAGGGCGAGACGGTGCTGCGCCCCGCCACGCAGGTGGATCTCGCGAGGCTCGAACGCACCTTCACGCTTCGCACCAGCGAGGGGTTCGTGGAGAACTTCGGCCCGGCGCTGCTGCGCTGCGTGGCGAAGGACGCGCCCGGCGTCCGCCTCCGCTTCGTCCCCAAGGCGGACAAGGAGGGAACGCCGCTCCGCGAAGGGACGGTCGACCTGGAGACCGGCGTCATCGAGCCGACGACAAGCCCCGAGTTGCGCGCGCAAGCGCTCTTCCGTGATCGCTACCTGGGCGTCGTGCGCGCGGGGCACCCGCTGGCCAAGGAGCGCATCACGCTCACGCGGTATGCAGCCGGCCGGCATATCTCGGTGTCGCGGCGCGGCCTCGACGACGACCCGATCGACGCGGTGCTCACGAGTCTTGGCGTCGCGCGCGAGATCGCGGTCGCCATCCTCGGCGGCTTCTCGTCCGCGCTGGCCGTGGCACGGGCCTCGGACCTGATCGCAAGCGTTCCCGAGCGGCACACAGGCACGCTGCGCGCGGGCATGCACAGCTTCGCGCTTCCGTTTCCAACCAGGGAGATCACGATCTCGCTGCTCTGGCATCCTCGGCTCGACGCGGATCCGGCGCATCGGTGGCTCCGCGACTGCGTGCGGGTAGCGTGCGGTTCGCCGCCGCGCCGCTCGGCGCCGCGGTCACGGGCGTCCGGGCGCGGATGAGCGCGGCGGGCGCGTGCGACGCCGTGCGGCATCACGTCGCATGATCCACTCCGCCACGAGCAGGTTGATCACCCACCCCGCCCCCACCATCACCGCGCGCGCGGGGAAGCCCCGGGCGATGGATGACAGCTCTGACTGGGCGGTGAGGCGGGTGCTCGACGGCATCGCGCAGCATTCGGACCCCACGCGCACATAGCGCCGGTAGGGTCTTCGCACGCTCACGGCGCTTCACCCCGCGTACGGCACGCCGGCCGTGGCGGTGGTGACCCGTTGTGCTTGGGCGGCGGTGATTGCGTTGCGCATCACGCGCCCCGATGCCGAGCGGCCGTTGCGCGGGCCGGGATATCCGGAAACGCCGGCGCTGTTCGTGCTGGCCGCAGCAGTGAGTGTCGGCACTACGATGATCTCACACTTCGGGCAGGCTGCGCATGGCGTTGGGGTGGCGATGTTGGGGGCACCGGCCTATCTGGTGTGGAAGAGGCGGTTGGCGCGGCCAGGAGTTGACCGCCATCACCGCGCACCGCATCGCCATCGTGGCGAACGTTCGGCGCGACACGTGCTACCGCCACAAGCTGACCCGCGTGCCGGGTGGTCGCGTCGTGGTCCAACGTGTCGTTGAGCAGGGTGTCACCGACTGTCCACGGCACGACACTACCGGCATCACACGCCAACACGCTACAAACCCGTGCTCGGCTCGTCGTGGCGAGCAACGCAGGCCGGGACGCGCGCGAACGATGCACCGACACTCGTTGAGCGTCAGGCAGGACCTCGTGTCGGGGACTGCCGCGCCACGTCAGCGAGTCGCAGGAGCAGCAGGGCGCCTGCCGCGATCACTGACCCTGCGGCCATCACGATCGCAACCGTCTGCAATCCGTAGCCAGCCTGAAACAGCAGGCCGGCAAGGATCGGCGCCAATGCTGCCCCGCCGCGTCCGACCCCGATGGCACATCCGGTGCCGCCGCCCCGGACCTGCGTCGGGAACACGTGTGCGAGGACGGAGAAGAGTCCGACGATTCCTGCTTCAGTGAAGAAGCCTGCGCCGCTCGCCATCAACGCCAACTGGCCGAGATCATCAGGCCCGCGTCCGAACGCCGCGACCATGATCGCGGAGAGGACCAGCGCGGTCAGCGTCAGCGGCTTCACCGCGAAGCGCAACGTCAGCAGTCCGAACAGCGCGCCACCCAGCGCGCCGCCAACATTGGCCCAGACGAGCACCCCCGCCGCCAGCCCCGGCGCAAAGCCCATGTCGGCGACGATCTTGGGCGTCCATTTCAGGATGAAATAGAACGTGGTGATATGCCCGAAGTAGGCGAACGTGACGAGCAGCGTGGTCGCCATCAGGCTGGGCGTGAACAGGGCGGCCAGCGAATCCCTGGCGCGCCCCGCGTCCGTCGCTGGCAACGCATCGAGTGCCGCATGGCCCATCCGGGCCATGGTCCGGTTTATCTGGGAGACTGCGTTCGCGGGCTGCTTCTTCGCCAGATAGTCGACCGATTCCGGCACGAACAACCAGACCAGCGGAATGAACAGCGCGGCGACCAATCCGGTCAGCCAGATTGCCGAGCAGGATCGACCCGATCGCCATGCCGATCAGCTCCATCGACAGGACAAGACCCGGCGCCGCGCGGTCCATGCCGCACTCGCTGGCGCTGCCGGGCGAAGCGAAGCCGATCGCCAGGACATCGAATCCGTCGAGCCCGTTCAGGCCCACCGTGGTCGTGACGGCGGCCACCTGCAATCACGACATCGGGTGGGTCCGAGCAGGTCGACGGTGTGGCCTGCCGTATTGATGGCGCCGGTGGTCATGTGACCCCCTCTCCCGATGGCCGCAACGCCACTCGTAGCTTCATTGGTTTGGTCGAAGCGCCGTCAGGACGGACGACAGTCCCGCCTGTGCGGACCCGTAGCCAGGTGTCAGAGAATGCCGGGCAGGTCGAGGCCCTGCTCCCGCGCGCAATCGAGCGCAATGTCATATCCCGCATCAGCGTGGCGCATGACCCCGGTAGCAGGGTCGTTCCACAGTACGCGCTCCAGCCGCCGCGCGGCGTCATCGGTTCCATCGGCAACAATGACCATCCCTGAATGCTGCGAATAGCCCAT
>JANLSF010000486.1:0-2491 GCA_031362285.1 Gemmatimonadota bacterium
CCCTCGCGTGGTGGCACTACCCGCCGGAACGGCCGAGCGGCCGGCGCCCCGGCCCCGGCGCGCCGGCCGCCCACGCCGACCGCCTAGAAGTTGGTTCCCTGCGGCGGGCTGTTCCCCTGGATCTGCAACGTGTTGCCGGTCCGCGTGACCTTCATCATGACGAGCGAGGCCGCCCACGAGACTCTCGTGTTGTCATCCGCGTGCTTGAACGGCCGCCCGTCCATGTAGAGCCTGATCGTCGCGCTCGTGTTGGGGATCGGCGGCATCACGCTCGGGTAGCCGCCCACCAGGGCGAGCGCCAGCGCAGCCGGGAGGTCGATCGTGACGTCCTGCTCGAGGGCCGTCGGCGCCCCACCGTTGCCAGCACGTTGGTGGTCGGGTCGAACGCCGACGGGCACACGCTGAGGTAGCGCGCGGCCTACCTCCTCATCCACACGCCGCTCATGTTCCGCATCGCGTTGTGCCCGGCTCACGTGACACCGCTGTTCGACTGCGAGATGGCGTTGCCCTGGGGCGGAGCGGCGGCGGTGAAGCTGGTCAGGCTTCCGTCTTGAGCACGGTGCCGAGCAGCGCCACGGTGAACCAGAGCATGAGGCTCGCGATCGCCGACCAGCGGAGCCGCGCAAGCGCGGTCGCGTCGAGCGGATCGGCGAGCAGCCCGCGCTCGGCGCGTTGAAGCAGCCATCCGTTCCCGAGCAACAGCACGACGCCGGTCATCTTGGACCAGTAGAGCCAACTCCCCCAGAACGTCTCCACGTCGGCCGCGAACATCATCGCGCCACTGATGGCGCTCACCACCAGCCCTGCGATCACCAGGCGGTGCAGCGTGCCCTGCTCCGTCACGAGCCGCATGACGGCGTCGCGGTCAGTGGACGGCACGCGCAGTGTCTGGCGGTCCGACGAAATCGCCAAGCCGCCGGCGGCCAGCATCGACGCGAGGTGCGCGTACGTGGTGCCGAGTTCGAGCGCCTTGGACTTGTTGTACAGGTGCGCGAACGGCGCGCAGACCGAGACCAGCGTTTCGACAACTGTCATGGTATCAATCCTTCCAGAGAAGCATGAGGCCCCAGCTTGCGATCGATCACCCCATCGAGGCAAGCTCGATGTGGCGATGCCGGTCGCGCGCTTCGGCGCCGTAGCGCTGGGCATCGTGCGCCAGCGTGGCCTCATAAACAAAACCGGCGTCCGCCGCCGCTGACAGGGCCGCGTGCATCCATTTTCTCGCCCGCCCACTGGAATCGTGCTGCCTCTCCCACGGGTTCCAGACGCCGAAGGCTGAGTTACGGATGTTGAGCCCCGCCGTGGCGGCGCTGGCGCCGGCAATCGGCACGCCCGTACCTTCTGCTCTGCCCGTGCGGTCGCCCTGGTGCGCCGCGTTCGCACCCACTCGCCGCGCCCTACCGACGGACCCCGTCCTGACCATGCCGCACTCCCTGGAGTCGATGTCGCACTGGGCCCGCCTCCTGTCCGACGCCTGGGGCATACAGGCCGTGCTGGCCCCCCTTCCGGGCGAGTACGACCTCAACTTCGCCGCGACCGCCGGCGACGGCCGCCGCTACGTGCTCAAGGTCATGCGGCAGGGGTGCGACGCCGCGTTCGTGGAACTGCTCGTCGCCGGACATGCGCAGGTCGCCCGGCGCGCGCCCGCCCTGCCCGTGCCGCGCGTCGTACCCACGGTCGACGGCGCCGCGTGGGCCACCCGGTCCGATCCCCTCGGGGAGCCGCGCCTGGCGTGGCTGCTCACGACCCTCGACGGCGCGCACCTCGCGCGCGTCCGCCCGCATCCCGCGCGCCTCGTGGCGGAACTGGGAGGCCGACTCGCCGAACTCGACCTCGCCCTCGCGGGCTTGGAGCACCCGCTGCTCGACCGCGCCCTCAAGTGGGACCTCCGGCAGGCCGGGTGGATCACCGCCGAGCTCTCGGCCATCGCGGACCCCGGCCGCCGCGCCCTCGTGGAGTCGATCGTGGCTCGCTACGCGGCCCTCGTCGACGCCGTGCGCCGCGAGCCGGTGACCGTCATCCACAACGACATCAACGACTACAACCTGCTGGTCGCGCACGACGATCGGGGCGCCCCCCACCTGAGCGCGATCCTCGATTTCGGCGACATGATCCGCGGCCCGGTCATCTGCGAACTGGCCATCGCGGCGGCGTATGTCGCCCTCGGCCACGACCACCCCGAACGCGCGGTCGCGACGCTGGTTGGCCATTACCACGAGCGGTCACCGCTCACCGCAGCCCAGGTGGACCTCATCTGGCCGCTCACGCTCATGCGCCTCGCCGTGAGCGTCACCAATTCGGCCCTCATGCAGCGTGAACGCCCGGACGATCCCTACGTGGTGGTCTCCGAACGGCCCGCGTGGCGGCTGCTCGAGCAAGCCGCCGGGCTGAGCGAGCCGCTCGTCAACGCGCGCCTCCGCACGGCCTGCGGGCTGCCGGCCACCGATGCGGCCCGCAGCACGGCCACGTGGATGCAGGGCGCGCGCGGCAC